>JAKAVI010000394.1 GCA_021817355.1 Pseudomonadota bacterium
AGCGCGGCATGCCAGAGGTACCGGCAGCGCAGGCAGTGGTCGAGCTTTCTATCGTAGTGCCGACTTTTTGCGAAGCCGAAAATATCGCGGTTTTGGTGAAGAAGGTTGACGCGGCGCTTGGCGACCGTCGGTGGGAGATCATTTTCGTTGATGACGATTCCTCCGATCGAACCGCCGAGCGCGCCAAGGCTATTGCGGGCTTAGATCGGCGGGTGCGATGCATTCGCAGAGTTGGCCGTCGTGGTCTGGCAGGTGCTTGTATTGAAGGCATTTTGTCGTCGGCCGCACCCTTCGTGGCGGTCATGGACGCAGATCTTCAGCATGATGAGGCTCTGTTGCCGCGGATGCTTAGCCAATTAGAGGGCGGGGAGGTCGATCTTGTCGCTGCCACCCGTTACGCCGGCGAGGGGGCCGGCGCGGACGGGCTGGCAACCGCACGACGCAACCAGCTTAGCCGGATCGCAAATGCAAGCGTACAGCGACTTCTGGCGGTGCGGCTTTCAGATCCCATGAGTGGCTTTTTCATGCTGCGCCGACAGATTGTGGAGGAGCATGCCAGCGCGCTGAGCGCGGATGGGTTTAAAATTCTTCTCGATATCGTGGCCACAGCGGGTCCAGGGCTACGCGTTGCTGAGGTACCATATCGTTTTCGTCCACGTCATGCCGGTGAGAGTAAATTTGACACCCGCACAGCGGTCGAATTTGGCGGGCTGGTGCTCAGCAAGGTGAGCTTTGGGGTCTTTAGTCCGCGCTTTTTGGTCTATGCGCTTGTCGGGGCCACTGGGCTTGGGGTGCATATGCTTGCGCTGCTGGGCTATCTGGCGATAGACGGCAACAGATTTGCCCCTGCCCAGCTATTTGCGACGGGCGTTGCGATTACCAATAACTATGTTCTCAATAATCTCCTGACTTGGCGCGACCGCCGCCTGAGGGGGTGGCAGATGGTGCGCGGCTTTGCTGGTTTTTGCCTGATCAGCACGGCGGGAGCGGTTGCCAATATTGGCGTTGCCGAGTGGCTTTTTGCCCAGGAGCCTAAATGGTGGCTGGCCGGGCTGGCCGGCGCGCTCATGGGTGCGCTCTGGAATTTCTCGATGTCAAGCCGGCTTGTCTGGCAGAGCCGGTGAACCGAACGGACACGTTCGAATTGGGATTTCGTGAAGGCGGCTGATCCGCTATATCGCCTATCAGATCATTTTTGATTTGCCCGGAGTGATTGATGTTTGCCAAGCGCCTGGCCGCCGTCTCGACGCTCGTCTTTACCTTGGCCCTGCCGCTGCAGGCCCAGGCAGCAACGACCCCGGCTCCTGTTATTAAAGTCTATGGTAATTCCACCATAACCAATGCGGGAAAGATCCTGCGGTTCGCACTGCCGGCCGCAGCTGCGGGCATTGCTTTGTGGAAAAACGACTATAATGGCTTCTATCAGCTGGCGGCGTCCTACATCACGACCATCGGGATCACCTACGGATTGAAGCATGTGATCCGGGAGCAGCGGCCGGATCACTCCAACTGGCAGTCCATGCCTTCGGATTCTTCGGCAAGCGCGTCTGCGGGTGCAGCCTTTCTGTGGCGCCGCTATGGATGGAAATACGGTATTCCGGCAGAGGCTCTTTCGGTTTTCGTCGGTTATTCGCGTACACAGGCCCATTTGCACCACTGGTATGACGTAATTGCGGGCGATGCAGTGGCGTGGGGCGCCAATATGCTGTTCGTGTCTCATTATCGTCCCGACAAACGCTATCACATCGGTTTTGGCGCAAGTCCTAACGGAGTTAGCGTGAACTTCGCGATGAATATGTGACTGACCATTTCCGGATTTAAAAGGGTAATGGAACTCACCATCACGCCGACACCACAGCGGCGCAGTGATCTCATCTTGGATGTGATCGAGCGGGCTATCGTCATCGGCCTCTTCGTTGCCTTGTGCTTGAACCTCGGCCAGGACTTTTTGCGCCACGGCCATATCGTATCGCTGCTTTTTGTCGTTGGCGAAAGCATTCCCGTTGCTCTCGTGCTTTTGCGCCGCCCCGCGCAGCCATTAAGCCGTCGCCCGCGTGACTGGCTTTTGACCTTGAGCGGAACCTGTCTGCCGCTTCTTGTGCGGGCTGGAGGGCCGGCCCTGATGGCGCCAGTTATCTGCGGGTTGATCATTCTTCTGGGGTTCACCATCCAGGTCGCGGCCAAGATCTCGCTGGGACGCAGCTTTGGCCTCGTGCCGGCCTGTCGTGGCGTCAAATGTGGCGGGCTCTACCATATCGTCCGCCATCCAATCTATGCCGGGTATGTTTTGATGGATTTGGGCTTTCTGCTCGCCAATGCGAGTAAGTGGAACGCGGCCCTATACCTCATCGCCTATGGCGCACAGCTGGGACGGCTCTTTGCGGAGGAGCAATTGTTGATGGAAGATGCGACCTACCGCGCCTATGCTGCGCAGACCCGATGGCGCATTTTGCCAGGCGTGTTTTGAGGGCCGCAGATGCCGGGCCCGGCCAGGGAATAATCTTGTTGGAGATAAAAGACATGTTGATTCGCGCCTGTATGGCAAAAATTCACAGGGCGACCGTAACCCAGGCTGATCTCAATTATGTGGGATCGATCACCATCGATGCGGCACTGCTGGAGGTCAGCGGCATTCAGCCTTACCAGTACGTGAACATCACGAGCCTCGCCAATGGGGCATACTGGCAAACCTACGTCATCGAGGGGCCGCGTGGGGAGGGGGGTATCTGCCTGAATGGCTCGCCGGCGCGGCATTTCCATCCTGGGGACAAGGTCATCATCCTGGCGGAGGCGTTTCTTGAGCCCAAAGATATGGCCCAACTCGATCCGGTGGTAGTATTTGTCGATGAAAAGAACCAGGTGACTGAGGTCAAGCGCCACCGCCTGGTGCCACCTGGCCAGCATTGCTGACAGGCGTGGGGCCTGGCTTGGCGAGGCGATTTGGAGCGACCGGATCAATGTCTTTTCCCGCAGCAGTGGCCATGCCATGGTCACGTGCGGTCGTTTGTTAAAGAGGATTGTGCATGAAGCGAGCATCCCTTGCTGTCGGCAGCTTCTTGCTGGCTATGAGTCTGGCTCCCATGGCCCAGGCGTCCCATGGCACCGCTGGACTGTGGCGGGTGATCGTCAGCGTCAATGAGCCAGCAAACGCATTTTTGACCCCGCAGCAACGCGCGCAGATGCGCGCCCACGGCATCGATATCCTGGGGCCCAATTCCATCGCTGCGGACCATTGCATGACAGAGGCGGAGGTTACCTCGAACCGGCTGAGCAAAGCCGAGGATATCGCAGGTTGCAGTCTGGAAAAGCAGTCCGTCGATGGCGCGACGCTGCGTGGTACGCTCGTGTGCATCGAGGAACCAAAGGGAACCGGCCATCTCCAGATTACCTACGCCAATCCCAAGCACTATACCGGTTCCATGGTGTTTAGCGGCATGGCGCATGGCCAGCGCGTTCGCCTTACATACCACTATGACGGCCACTGGCTTTCTTCTGACTGCGGCAAGATAAAGCATTGAAGCCGGAGGACGACAGGCATGCCGACCTGGCTGCAAAACTGCGTGCGGCCAAACGGGCGGTGATTTTCACGGGTGCTGGCATCTCCACCGAGTCGGGCATCCCGGACTTTCGCTCCAGGGATGGCATCTGGACCAAAATGGCTCCGATTGACTTTGCGGATTATCTCGCTTCGGTAGAGATGCGGCGCGAAGCCTGGCGGCGGCGCTTTGCTATGGATGCCATGTTTCCTGGGGACACAGCCAATCGCGGGCATCAGGCGGTGGCAGCGCTGGTTCGCCGGGGCACGGTGTTCTGCGTCATCACCCAGAATATCGACAACCTGCACCAGGATTCGGGGGTACCCGAGAACAAGATTGTCGAATTGCATGGTAATACGAGTTATGCCAAATGCTTGAGCTGCAATCTTCGTGTAGAATTTGAGCCGATACGCGAATATTTTACACAGCATGGTGACGCGCCAGACTGTCCAGCGTGTGGCGGTTTACTTAAGACGGCCACGATCTCTTTTGGTCAGGCGATGCCCGAGCGGGAGATGGCCCGCGCCCAGGCGGCGGCAAGGGGCTGCGACTTGTTTGTGGTTCTTGGTTCCTCTCTGGTGGTTTATCCCGCAGCAGAGGTGCCGGTGCTGGCGGTGCGCCAGGGGGCGGAGCTCGTCATTATTAATCGGGAGCCCACCCCGCTAGATGACCTGGCGGGCCTTGTCTTACACGCAGGTATCGGTGATACGCTGGACGGCGCGGTTCGGGCGCTGTAGACCCTCACCGCGCGATCGCTAATATGACCGTGGTCCCGGTCGCGCTGATTTGCTCTGGTGCGAGAGCTCGGCGCCGGACGGCAGCACAGGTGCGGGCCCTTGGGTTTGCGACACCGGTGTGGCCGGCCAGGAGCCGAAGGGCTCGGCCCCAAACCCAGGAGTTTGCCGTGTTTCGCCTCGATGACGAAGACGAGAAGTCCGACGAGAAGACCCCCCCGACGCCGCCATCGCCGCCCGTGACGCAGGCGCTCTACAAGTCACGCACGGTCCTGATATTTGGTGAAGTCGACATGAAGATGGCCGAGCGGGTAACAGCGCAGTTGCTCGCTTTGGCTTCGGAAAGTTCCGATCCAATCCGTGTGGTGCTGAATTCCCCCGGGGGCCATGTCGAGTCGGGAGACACTATTCACGATGTCATTCGGTTTTGCGGTCCGGTCGTGAAGATCATCGGAACGGGCTGGGTAGCGAGTGCCGGGGCCCACATTTTCCTCGGTGCCAAGCGCGAAAACAGGCTCTGCCTGCCCTTCACGCGCTTTTTGCTGCATCAGCCGCTTGGGGGTGTCCGCGGGCAGGCTTCGGATATTTCGATCGAGGCGGAAGAGATCATCAAGATGCGCGAACGTCTCAACCAGGAAATCGCCCGGGAAACTGGTCAGAGCCTGGAAAAGGTTTTGGCTGATACGGAGCGCAATTTCTGGATGAGTGCGGAGGAGGCGGTCGCCTACGGTCTGGTCGGTCGCGTTGTCGCCAGGGCAGATGAGGTCTAGCCGTGACGGGCGCCGGGCAATGGTGGCGCGGCGCGGTCATCTATCAGATCTATATTCGCAGCTTCTGCGACAGCAATGGTGACGGGCAGGGGGATCTTGGCGGGGTTTTGTCCAAGCTCCCCTATCTCGCAACCCTTGGCGTCGATGCCATCTGGCTTTCGCCGGTGCATCCCTCGCCCAACCGCGACTGGGGCTACGATGTCAGCGATTATGCCGGGATACATCCAGATTACGGAAGTTTGGGAGATCTCGAGCGACTGGTGACGACGGCTCATGGTCTTGGTCTTAAGGTCATGCTGGACGAGGTTCTTGCCCATACCTCTGACGAACATCCATGGTTTGCAGAGAGCCTGCGCGGCGCCTCCAAACGTGACTGGTTTGTCTGGGCGGACGCGCAAGCCGATGGTACCGCACCCAATAACTGGCTATCTGCCTTCGCCGGTCCAGCCTGGTCCTACCAGCCTGCCCGGCGCCAATACTACCATCACAAGTTTTTGCGTCAGCAGCCCAAGCTCAACTGGCACAATTCTGAGGCTAGGGAAGCGGCACTTTCGGTACTGCGCTACTGGCTCGCGCGCGGTATCGACGGCTTTCGCCTCGATGTTGCCAATGCCTTTTTGCACGACGAGACACTGGCAGATAATCCGCCGGTGCCACAGACTTCGCGTATCGCAGCCTATTGGGCTCATCCGCCAAATATGCAGTTACATTATCATGATAGTAATTTAGCGGAAAATATTCAGGTTCTGGATGAAATCCGTAAGGTGGTTGACAGCTATCCTGGTCGTTTCGTGATGGGAGAATTCTCGGAGCAGCCCGAACGTAGCGGGTGCTACGCACCAGCCGATCAGGGGCTTCATTCCGGCTACAGTTTTCCGTTGCTGGAAGCGCGCAGGCTTGGTCCAGATGTCCTCGGCGAACACCTTGAAACCTTGGCGCGATATCCCGGACACTGGCCATCGCTCAGCTTTAGCAATCACGATGTGATGCGGGCTCCGAGCCGCTTTGGCGGCCTTGTACCACCACCGGGTCTTGCCCGTCTGCTGCTGGCCCTTCTTTTAGGCTTGCGTGGTACCATTCTTCTCTATCAAGGCGAGGAGCTGGGACTGCCGCAGGCAGAGCTGCCGCGCTCGGCTTTGCGCGATCCGGTGGGCGATCTCTATTACCCCTACACCTATGGGCGCGATGGCTGTCGCACGCCGATGCCCTGGGAGGCGGGTGTAACCAATCTTGGCTTCAGCACCGGCACGCCGTGGCTGCCAGCCTTCGCAGGGCACGCCGCCTATGCGGTGCGCCAACAACTTGAGGATCCGGCGTCTACGCTCAATTACACGCGGAAGCTGATCGCCGCCCGTAAAGCTATGCCCGCGCTGTTGCATGGTGATCTCGTTCTGCGCGCCGCAGGTTCGGCTATTCTCGCGTTTACCCGCAGCATCTCCACGCAGACAGTTCTCTGCCTCTTCAACCTCTCGTCGAGCCCCCAAAAATTTAGTGATACCCGCCTCGCAGGGGCAAAAGATCTTCAGCTGGGATGCGGAGGAGGCCATTGTTCCGCAACTGAGGTTGAACTACCTCCCTATGCGGCGCAGTTCCTGGCGGTCGGTGGCTGGAATTGAGGGATCAGGCTTTTGTTGCACCTGACAATGCAGCGATAAGGGCGTCCAGCGGCAGCAAAACACATCGGTGCCGGCCAGGAATGTCGGCCGCGCCGGCAAATTCGCCATAAGCCGCAAAGGGACGCTCCGGCGGTGGAGAATTGCCCGCAAGCATGTTCAGAAGCTGTCCCCGCAGGGCGAGGAGCTCCGCTGTGCTGGCGCCAATGGCATCGCGCCCGAGGACGGCGGCCGACGCCTGGGCCAGGACGCAGGCGCGGGTTTCGTGGGCCAGGGCCGAGATCCGCCCATCTGCCAGCATTACATCCACGCGGACGCGATCGCCGCAGGCCGGGTTATGAGCTTCACCGTGGTGTTCTGCCTCCGCAATATGGCCTGCTCCGTGAGCATCAGCGGCAAGGCGCAGGAGGCTGCGCTTGTAGAGCGGATCGCTCATGCTTGGCTCCTAAAGGCAGCCAGTGCCTCCGGGGTATCGATGTCTGTCAGTGGCGCATCGCTGCCGGCCTCGACCTCGGCAATGAGCTCCGGGTAGATGGCAAGTAGGTCGCGGGCGCCCATATCACCTTCCAGTTCGGCCATGGCACCAAAAAAGCGGCGCGCCCACAACACCGGATTGCCCCGTTTGCCCTGCCTGCTGGCCAGACAGATGGCACGGCCCTCCTGAGGCGCAAAGGCGGCAATCAGAAGGTTGATCAGCTCCGCATCCACACCTGGCATATCGCCAAGAAGTATCAGCGCGCCATCACTGTTGTCGCTGATTGCCGAGAGCCCGCACCGTACCGAGGTGCTTAGCCCCTTGGCGTAATCGGGATTATGGACGATGCGTACATTAAGGCCCGATATAGCGTCCCTGATGGCGCCCGCCTCGTGGCCGGTGACTATAATGGTCTCGTCAGCCTGGCTGGCGAGCGCACCCTCGAGCGCGTGACGGATCAGTGGCTTGCCCTTCAGGGGCTCTAGGAGCTTGTTTCGTCCCATGCGCGTTGATCTACCCGCCGCCAGAACCACAGCGGAGACAAAAGGGGCGCGTGCATCCATGCGCCCGTTTTCGTCCCGGGGCTGCGGACGCACAGGGATTTCACTGAGAAGTCCACCGACACCCATCGACATCAGATCACGCGAGGTGACCGGCAGGCGGGCCAGAAGGCGCCATAATACGAAGTCAAACCCGTTGAGTTTGGGGGAGATGGCGCAGCCTGGCAGGCCGATCACCGCTGCCGAACCCAATTGCCCCAGCAGCAGCAGATTTCCAGGATCCACCGGCATACCGAAATGCAGTACGCACCCGCCTGCCTCAGTGATCGCCGCAGGTATCACGTCGCGGCGATCTGTAATGGCGCTGGCGCCAAAGATGAGAATGAGTTCGCAGCCCGCCTTTGCCGCCGCGTGGATCGCCGGCACCAGCGCCGCCGGCTCATGGGCCACCCGCCGTTCCAGCACGAGCGCACTGCCTTGCGCGCGAAGACGGTCCTCTACGGCGTTCCGGGCCTTGTCGAGAAGCGAAGGTTTGGTTGCTTCGATTTGGGTCAGGATCAGCGCTGCACGCTGGGCATGAAATCGCGCGAGGCGCACCGGAGGACGCTGCAGCAGCTCTGCGGCGGCGTCCAGGACCGATTTTGGCACGGCAAAGGGAATGATCTTGATTGTAGCTAGCATCTGCCGTGCCGAGACCCGCGCAAAAGGAGGTAGTGTTGCCATCGCAATGGCTTCGTGGACGGTATTGAAAGCATCAATCTGCGCGGCATCAATGGCGACGATGCCCGCGGCTTCGGCATAGAGATTGGCGCGCCCTGTAAAGGCGGCTCCAACCCGCACATCCTGGCCCGCGCACAAGCGCGCGAGCCGCAACGCGGCCTCATCTTCACCAACATCGTCGGCGTCAAGCCAGGCCACGGTTAATTGTGCAATTCCACCTGCGCGCAGCAGATCAATGTCTTCGCCGGAGAGTATCCGGCCCTTCTTGAACAAGCGGCCAGCCGCGCGCTGGGCATGAACCAGGATGGCGCCTTCGGCACTCGCAACGGGCAGGGTCAGAAACTGCATGGTGCAAGATTAGGCGGCTTCGGCCTCACGTGGCAAACGCAAGATCGCCGACAAGCCGCCTTGTGGGCGATTTTGCAGGGTAATCGAGCCGCCATGGCCTTCGGCAATGGTCTTGACCAGGGTCAGGCCGAGGCCTGCACCACCGGTTTCGTGACTGCGTGAACCCTCGAGACGGACAAACGGCTCGAAGACCCGATCAAGCTCGTGTGGCTCAATGCCTGAGCCATGATCGTCTATACGGATCACCGCCATGCCATCCTCTTCGCCCAGGCTGAGTTCAGCACTGCCGCCATAGGTTACGGCGTTTTCAAGCAGGTTGCGCACGGCGCGACGGACTTCGTCGGGGCGACACAACACCGTCATGGCCGCATGGGGATGAAAGCTGACGGCCAGTCCCATGTCTTCGAGATCTGCGCAGACGCTTTCCACAAGTGCTGCCAGGTCAATGCGCCGTCGCTTTTCCCAGCCTGCGCCGCGCGCGGCGCTCAGTACGGCGTCGGTAAGCGCGCGTAATTCCTCCAGATTTCTTTCGATGCGCTCGCGGACTTCGTCATCGTCAATGAATTCGGTGTAGATGCGCATCGCCGTCAAAGGTGTTTTGAGATCATGACCCACCGCAGACAGCAATTGGCGTTGGCTTTCAAGCATGCGCCGGACCTGGTCAGTCATCGCGTTGAAGGCCTGCGCCGCGCGACGCATGTCCTGTGGGCCGACTTCGTCCAGACGGGGCGCCTCCCCGCCATGGGCGACCATGCTCGCCGCAGAGGTCAATTGCGACAACGGACGGGCTACCCGTCTAACGGCAAAGGCAGCCACCGCGGCGGCGCTTAGGACCGCAACGAGAACCCCGTAGACGAAAGCCAGTGGCCAGGGCGGGCCGGCGTGCAGGAGGAAGGTTGTAATGAGCCGTCTGCCACCGTTGAGCGGTATGGTGATGCGGATTACCCGCGCTGGCACACGGCGTGGGTGACTGATCCGGGCCAGTCGGGAGGGGTGCGCGCGTGGGTCGCTTCCGCGCAGGATGCGTACCGTCACCGTCCCATGACCTGAGGCGACGGGGAGTTCAGCCCGTACACGCGCCGCGAGGCTGGCCTCGAAGCTGGTCATGACAGAGGAACGCGGTTGCTGCGCAGTCAGTTCAAAACGCCAGGGTCCGGAGCTCATGGTGTTGGTTACCCGGCGCCGTTCAGAGGAGGGAATACTGTCCAGCAAGCCTGCGGCAGATGCTGCCCGGTCCACCACACGGTCCATCAGCTGGGCGCGAATGAGGCGGTTGTGGGTGGCAGTAAACCAGGCGGCAACGGCAAAGTTGGAGAGGATGACCGCGATTACCGTGGTCACGATAAGCTGGGCTGCAAGGGTACGCGGCAGCAAGGATGACAGCCACCGCGTCATGCCGGCTCGGGATCGACTGCAAGCATGTAGCCACCACCCCATACGGTCTTGATATAGCGTGGATTTTTAGGATCGGGTTCGATCTTCTTGCGCAGCCGGCTGACGTGATTGTCGATTGAACGGTCGAACAGCTCGGCCTCCCGCCCTTTGGTCAGATCAAGAAGCTGATTGCGGGTGAGCGAGATCCTGGGCCTCTCGAGGAGGGCAACGAGCAAGCGATATTCGCCGCTGGACAATGCAGTTGCTACGCCATCCTCGCTCAAAAGCTCACGCTGGCTGGTATCCAGGATCCAGGTACCAAACCGGATCCGCGCGGAGGGTGGTGGCAGCTGGTGGGGCGGCAGGGCCTGCGTTCGGCGGAGCACCGCCGCAATACGGGCGACCAGTTCGCGCGGCGAAAATGGTTTGGGGATGTAGTCGTCTGCGCCCATCTCAAGGCCGATAATCCGATCGACTTCCTCGCCACGCGCGGTCAAGAGTATGACAGGTATCTGGCTCGTCTCCCGGATCGAGCGACAGAGGCTAAGGCCGTCCTCACCGGGCATCATCACATCGAGGACGACAAGATCGATCGCGGAGACCCGCATCAGCTTACGCGCGGCGGCGGCATCGGCTGCGGTGGTGGCACGGTAACCGTGCTGACGTAGATAACGCGCCAGAGGCTCGCGGATATCGCGCGCATCTTCGACGATCAGGATATGCGGTGCGGCTTCTGTGACCATGGTGTTGCTCGTGCCCAAGATGGGCCGGGGCGAGGCCCAGTGCAATTCGTCAGGTCGCCCGCTTTGTCGCAAGATATCGCTGGCCTTCACCCTGTGCCAGAGTTGCGAACAGTTGGCGTCCCTTAGGAGGTGTTAGTGGGGAAACGGAGCCCCAAGGCGCAGTTCCTGCGTAATTTGTGCGAGGATCGCTAAGGCGATTTCAGCCGGGCTTGCTGCGCCTATGGCAAGACCGATGGGCCCCTTGATGCGGGCCAGTGCCGTGGCCTCAACCCCGTGGGTGGCCAGCCTGGCCAGGCGGCAGGCATGCGTCTTCCTCGATCCCAGAGCGCCAATGTAAAAGCATGGCGAGGCCAGCGCGGTGCGGAGCGCCGGATCGTCAATTTTTGGATCATGGGTAAGCGCCACAACAGCGCTACGGACGCCGAGCGGCGCCTTGGCGAGCGCCTCATCAGGCCAGTCGTGACTGATTGCCACCCCGGGAAAGCGTTCGCTGGTGGCAAAGGCCGTGCGGGGGTCGATGATACGGACTCTGTAGTCGCAAAGCTCGGCCATCCGGGCGAGCGGTTGGGCAATATGGGCAGCGCCCACAATCACCAGATCAAGCTGGGGGTTGAAGATCGCCAGAAACCACTCCACCCCATCGATCTGCACCACCTCGCTGCGGTCATTGCGGGCCGCGCGGCTGGCCGCTTCACTCAGTGCATCTTTGCCGTCATTTGGGGTGACAAGCTTTTCCTGTGTGCCTCGAAGCGCGGTCGCGCGGACAATTGCCTGTCCCTTGCTCTGAGCCGCCATAATGGCTGCAAGCGCGGCAGGGCTGAACTGTCCTCCTAGCGCTTCGAGGAAAATTTCGACTTTACCGCCACAGGCAAGTCCAACTGACCAGGCAAGCTCGTCTGCGACCCCAAATTCGAGATGTTGGGACGTTCCGCTCGTGATGGTCTCCTGCGCCCGCCCGATCACTTCGCCCTCGATGCAGCCTCCCGACACCGAACCATCAAAGGCACCGTCATCGCGGATGGCAATCAGGCTGCCTGCCGGTCGTGGCGCTGAGCCCCAGGTGCGGATTACCGTGCCGATCGCAACCTTGTGTCCGGCGGACGCCCATTTCTGTGCAATGCCCAGAATGTCCGCTGTGTCGCTCATGTCAGCGCGGCCGCCACCGCGCGCTTGGCCATCACTGTGACGAGATGGGCACGGTATTGCGCCGAGCCATGCAGATCTTGGTTCAGACCATCAGATTCAATCTTGATATGGGCGATTGCTTCAGGAGTGAAGCTGGCCTCGAGTGCCGTTTCCATCGGTCGGATGCGCCGCACGCAGGGCGCTGCGCCGGTGACAGCGACCCGCACTCCCTGAAGGGTCTGCGCAACAAAAACTCCGACCATGGCATAACGGGACGCCGGATTGGCAAATTTGGCATAGGCGGCACGTTTGGGCACGGGAAAGGCGACCGCACGAAGGATTTCGTCTGGTTCCAGCATCGTCGCGAACATGCCGGTAAAGAATTTGTCCGCGGGAATTTCGCGGCAGGTCGTGATTACCGTGGCATTCAGTCCGAGTACCGCTGCCGGATAGTCGGCAGCCGGATCGTTGTTGGCAACGGAGCCGCCAAGCGTACCGAGGTGACGGACCGCAGGATCGCCAATATGGGAGGCTAATACGGCCAGCGCGGGGATGGCTTTGCGGACCTCAAGTGACTGGGCCACCTGGGCATGGGTCAGCGCGGCACCCAGAACCAGACGCTCACCGTCACGGCGAATGCCGGATAATTCCGGCAACCCCGAAATGTCGATAAGAAGCGGCGGATTGGCCAGCCGCTGTTTCATGGTCGGAATGAGAGTCTGTCCACCAGCCAGCAATTTGGCCTCAGGATTGGCCCCAAGCAGGGCTTTGGCGTCGGCAAGATTAGCAGCACGCTGGTAGGAAAAGGGATAGGTGATCATGCCCCCATCTCCTTTGCGGCCGCTTCGATCGCCGAGACGATGTTGTGGTAACCCGTGCAGCGGCAGATATTGCCTTCAAGCTCACGGCGAATGCTGGCACGGTCGGCTGCTGCGCCGCGCGCAATCATATCAACGGCGGTCATGATCATGCCGGGGGTGCAGAAGCCGCATTGCAGTCCGTGATGTTCACGGAATGCGGCCTGCACAGGATGAAGAGCGCCTGCCTCGGCCAGCCCTTCGATCGTGGTCAGATTGCGGCCATGAGCTTGTACGGCAAACATGGTGCAGGATTTGACTGCCTTGCCCTCCACATGGACGACACAGGCGCCGCACTGGCTGGTATCGCAGCCGATATGTGTTCCCGTGAGTTTCAGGGTTTCGCGCAGAAAATGCACCAAGAGAGTACGCTCTTCGATTTCGCTGGAAACGGTTCTTCCGTTCACCGTCATGCTCACGGTGGTCATGTGGTTACTCCTGATAAGAAAGCGAGAAGCCGTAGGTGGCTGCCGTGCGGTTCAAAAGGTGCTTCAAAGTACAAGTCCGAACAGAATGAGCAGAATGATGATTACGGCTACCAAGCCGACAACCCAGATCTCCGGTGCAACGCCCGCCTGGCCCGCAGCACCCGATGAGGGGCTGGATACCGGCGCCCGCAGCGCCGCGTCTGAAGGGGGGACGGCACTGAGGAGTGTATCAGCCTCAAGTGAAACCCCGGCGGCCCGCATTTCCGCTTCGGCGATGGCCTCTGCCCGCAGCGCCGCCTGGGTGATGGCGGCATCATGCGCGCTGAGGTCGGTGCCGCCAAGTTCACGGGTGAGATTGCCGAAAAAATCATCCGCAATCTGCTTGGCAGCGCTTGAGAGCAGGCGTTGCCCCACTTGGGCGAGTTTGCCCCCGATATTGGCCTTGGCGGTATAGGACAGCAATGTTCCCGCCGCGACAGCTTCGAGTAAGACCTCTGCATCACCCTTGGCGAAGCCGGCAACGCCGCCCTGGCCTTCGCCTCTCAGCACGCAGCGGCGCGGTGGCTCAAGTTCGTCGAGGCTCAGCTTGCCTCGAAAGGTTGCCGAAACCGGTCCGATCTTGAGCCGGACGGCAGCGTCAAAATGGGTGGCGTCGATTTGATTCACGCTCTCGCACCCTGGAATACAGGCCTTCAGAATGTCGGGATTGGTAATGACTTCCCAAACCTCTTGGGGCGGGGCAGGAATCTCGTAACGACCAGAAAAATCCATGAACACTCCGCGACGATGCGCAACCACCCTTTACCTAACGTGCCTTGGCGTGCGCGCGCAAACCTTGGCCGCGTCCGTCTTTGCAGCTGGGTGATGACTGTGGTAACTTTATAAAGACGTACTTGTCGACATAATAACAAGGCGTGGGGGAATGGAAACAGTGCAAGGGCGCATGACTGGCGCCAATGAGGCGCATTGCGAGGACAGCGTCCAGATCCGCGGTCTCGTCAAGTGGTTCGATGCCGCCAAGGGCTACGGTTTTGTTACCCCGGACGCGGGCGGAGAGGGTGACGTCCTGATCCATCAATCCTGTATCCGCCAGTCTGGCTTCAAACTTGCTCAGGAAGGCGCCGAAGTCGTCTGCGAGGTGGTAAAGGGTCCCAAAGGGCTGCACGCCAGGCGTATCCTCAAGCTCGACAATGCGGCTGCTGCCTCCCGCCCCGCGGCGCCGGCGCCTGCCCCTGGCCGTGGCACGGGCGAGGCGAGCAGTTTTGTTGCCGTGGTCAAATGGTTCAATCGGATGAAAGGTTACGGTTTTTTGAGCCCGGGGCCAGATTGTGCAGATGTTTTTGTGCACATGGAGACCCTGCGTCGTTGCGGCATTCGGGAATTGCACGAAGGTCAGAGGGTCTTGGCCCGGGCCGATGGCGGCCCCAAAGGGCAGCTCGCCGCCGAGGTCCGGATTCTGGCCGATCCTGCAGAGGCAACAACGTATTTAGGCGGGTGCAAGAAGTCGGAACTGGGCTAAGCTCGATCACGAAACCTTTCCGAGAATTATCCATGCGCCTTGCGTTCATCCCCGCGATGATGGCTGCTCTTTTTTTCGTCACCGCGCCGCTCAAGGCGCAGGTTGCCCAGCCGGTCCTGCCCAAGGCGCCGCTGACTTTCGTCACCCCTCACGGGCCGGTAAACCTGATCGTCGAGCTGGCGACGACGCCCTACGAACAGGAAATGGGTCTGATGTACCGTCGTCACCTCGCGTTGCATGCCGGCATGCTGTTCATTTTTTCCGAGGACGCGATGGAAAGCTTCTGGATGAAAAATACGATTCTTCCTCTCGATATGGTCTTCATCAAGGCCGATGGGAGGATCTCGAGCATTCACGCCCATGCCGTGCCCTTTGATCTCAGCCCGATCAGTTCGGATGAGCCGGTCCGTTATGTGCTGGAGATCCATGCAGGTGCGGCCAGGGCACTTGGACTTGCGCCAGGAGACCAAGGCTCCGGACCGGCGCTCACGGTTGCGCGTTGACCCGGCGGGCAATGGCGCCAAGTCGCGGAGGTTGTACCCTTGTTGCTTGAGATGAGGGGTTAACCCGATCGCCCGTCCCCTTGCCGCCTGTTGCGGGCGGACAAGGCCCAGGAAGATTCCTGGAGCCGACGAGGTGGCGGGGCGCCTCTAGTCCAGCCGGATGGAATGAGGCTGCCAGCTCCGTCAACGCCGCGGATGCTCCCAAAGAAGGCCTGCTGCGGATACGGTCCAGAAGGCCGGGCTTTCCGGCCGCGGCCAAGAAGTTTGTTGACGACACTGCCCCGGGGCGGGCATTTATCGGACTGCCGCCGCGACGGGTTTAGGAACGTGCGGCAAAGAGCCGAACTTTTTGGGACTGCAAACCGCCTTAAGGTATTGTATTTCTGGTCTAATCGGGGCGTGGCGCAGCCTGGTAGCGCATCTGCTTTGGGAGCAGAGGGTCGCGTGTTCGAATCACGCCGCCCCGACCACTGGACCAAGGGAGCACACATGCGCGCGCGTATCTATAAGCCCTCTAAGAGCTCCATGCAGTCGGGCCGGGCCCGCACCAAGGCTTGGCTGCTGGAATTTGAGCCCGAAGCTCCGCTTTCGCCGGAACCCTTGATGGGCTGGACGAGCAGTTCAGACACACGCTCGCAGGTGCATATCGACTTTGAGACCAAGGACGAAGCGGTCGCCTATGCCGAAGCGAACGGCATTCCCTATCAGGTGTTCGAACCGCGTCCGCACCCCTCCAGGCCCAAATCCTACGCCGACAATTTCCGTTTCGATCGCAAGATCCCATGGTCGCATTGAGGCTGGCGCCGTGCAGCACGGCGCGTAAGCTTGTTCATTTGGCCCCGTAGCTCAACCGGATAGAGCGTCAGCCTTCTAAGCTGAATGTTGCGTGTTCGAGTCACGCCGGGGTCGCCAGCTCTTGATGCGAACGGCTGGCGCACGCACGTTTGATGCCTGAATGACAGCGCATGACCCAGCGGGGCAGGGCCATGCGCTTGTAGCCTAGCGGGCGGCCAGGATGGCATCGAGACTGCGCGGCCCGGAGCCTTCAGGTACCAGATGCGGAAAGCGCTGCCCTTTATGGTAGCTGATGGTCACGGTGCGCACGGCCTTATTCTGTTCTACGATGAAGGTGAGCGGCTCTGGGTGGGTCAGATCAAAGTCGAGTGCGCGTTTGAGATCGGTGTTACTGTAGGCAGTGCCGTTCAGCGCCACGAGCTTGGTGCCAATTGTCAGTCCAGCCTTGAATGCCGGGCTGCCCCATAGCACGCCCGTCAGTATGTTATTGTGACCGACACTGAACCCGAGCGAAAAATTGAAGTCGGTAAACTTGTACATGTGCTCCTGTGACTTCTCGAATGGGCTTTCCACCGAGGTATAGACAAGCTTGTAGCCGCCGCGGGAAATGCCGCCGAGCGGGGCAATATTGCCGGGTTCGTAAATGTGCCGTTTCAGGAATCCCGCCCAATCATAAGGTACGACCTTATTGAGCGTGCGCACGATATCGGCAAGCGTATAGGTTTGCGTAACATATGAGCCGTTATCCATGCC
>JAKAVI010000428.1 GCA_021817355.1 Pseudomonadota bacterium
GATATCGAAAAATTGACGAAAGATTGGCCAAGGTTGTCGGGCAAATATCAGGACAATTTGTGTACCCGAAATAAAGTAGCACGACATCACCGCGGTAGTTCGCGGCGGTTACTTCACGGTTATCATTTACGCGCAGCATCGAAAATTTTAGAGACGGCAAGGTGCCGGTGATATTTTTGCTGTACCAGCCCTTATTGCTCGGGCCACAGGCTGTCAGACCAACGGCCAGAAATAGGAGCGGAAGCAGGGGGAGTAGAAGTCGTCGCGCCATCGGCAAGTCTTAGCACGCAATACGTGGGACGCGATGCCCCCTGTGACCAATCGCCTCGCTCGATTAAGCTCAGGCCTATCCTATAACTAGGCCCTCTGATCGAGGCGAACGGGGCATGCCGGCTGCTCTTGACCCATCACCGAAAGCTTTTGCATGGCCGGCTATGTCCGGCTGGATGGCCTATGGGGGCATGCTGGGAGTTGGCGCGCTCCTCTATGTGCTCTGTGGCCGGTATCCGGCGGATCTTCCGTTCTGGATGCCCTGGGAGTTTTCCTGGAAAATATATCTGACAGTCAGCTTGGCTCTTGGCTGGTATGTGAGAGGTTGCCTGCGCCTTGCGGGCGCGGAACGGCCGAGTATTTGGCGACACATCGCCTTCGTATTAGGCGTGCTTCTAATGTACGCAGTAGTGCAAACACACTACGATTATCTCTCCGAGCACATGTTCTTCTTCCACCGCTTTCAGCACCTGGTGTTGCACCACCTTGGGCCGTTTCTTGTAGCGCTGGCATGGCCTGGAGCTGCATTGCAGGCCGGAATGCCGGACTTATTACGACCGGTCACCGCTAGCGGACCCGTTCGCGGGGTAGTTGATTTCGTTCAGCACCCGGTGGTGGCCCCGTGTCTATTTGTCGGATTAATCTATGTCTGGCTTACTCCAAGTATTCATGCATTTGTTATGTTGAACGATCAGCTGTACTACTTCATGAACTGGACTATGGCTATTGATGGGTTGTTTTTCTGGTTTCTCATACTTGATCCCAATCCTAAGCCCCCGGCTCGCATCGGTTTTGGCGTTCGCGCGCTTCTTACGATGGTCGTCGTTCCTCCGCAGATTGCGATTGGAGCAGTTTTGGCATTATCTAACCACGATTTCTATCCGGTGTACGAAATATGCGGGCGTATCTTGCCAATTTCACCGCTCACTGATCAGCATTACGGTGGCCTCATCTTGTGGATTCCGGGTTCTATGATGAGCGTTGTGGGATTGATCCTTGTGCTCAATAATCTGCGCAAGAGTGATGAACGGAGGGAACATGCGCTTGGTACGCTCACTTAGTGCTGCATTTGTAATTGCGTCGTCCCTAATCGGTGCAGCTCACGCGGCGGACGTTGTAATCACAAACGCATGGTTCCGTGCGCTTCCGGAAAACCTGCCCGCAGGAGGATATTTTGTACTGACTAATACTGGCACCCACTCGGCGACCTTGAGCGGTGCCTCATCGTCAGCATGTGGCCAACTCATGCTACATCGCAGCACGGAAACCGGGGGTATGAGCCGCATGATGATGGTACAGAAAATCCAGGTCCTTCCTCATCATCACGTCGCCTTCACGCCGGGCGGATACCATTTGATGTGCATGCATCCGGATCCTCTGAAGATGAAGCCCGGCAGCAGCGTTGCCGTCACCTTAGATTTTACAGACGGGACTAAGACCGCCACGAGTTTTATTGTTCGTAATGCGCTAGGCCAATAAGCTTAATAGCCGATGGCTGCGCCGTCCTTGCGCATTTCTGAGGCGCCCCAATAAACGCGATTTTTCTCATCGAAGTGGATGGCTTCATAGCCGCCGAATGCGCCAGTGCCGGAAACGACCTTGTAACCCCGGCGCCTCAGCTCCTCTTTGACTTGCGGCGAGAAACCGCGCTCCATTTCTACTATGCCGACACCTTGAGCAGGCTCTCCGGTTGGTTCGGAGCCTCCATAATGACGCCAACGTGCCGCGTCACCGGCTTGCTGAATGTCCATCTCAAAATCAATCATGTTGACGAGTACCTGAACGTGGCCCTGAGCCTGCATGTCTCCACCCATCACGCTAAATGCGAGCCAGGGTTTTCCGTCCTTGGTGACAAAGCCGGGAATTATGGTGTGGAAGGGGCGCTTTCCCGGCGCGTAGACATTGGCGTCATGCTCATTGAGCGAGAAGAGTTCTCCACGGTCTTGAAACATAAAGCCAAGTTGATCGGCGACTAGGCCCGATCCCATACCGCGATAATTAGACTGAATCATTGACACCATCATCCCACTTGCATCTGCAACTGCAAAATTGGTCGTGTCTCCTTCAAACAGCCATGGATCTCCTGGACCGATTTCAGGATTGGCGCGAGACAAATTGATCAATTTGCGTCTGTGATTTGCATATTCGTGTGAAATCAGGCTTTTCATGGGAATTTTAGAAAACCGAGGGTCGGCGTAATGCTTGGCCAAATCTTCGTAGGCAAGTCGCTTGGCTTCGAGCATGACAGTGATTGCATCCGCTGAGCCAGCGCCCATTTTTTTGATATCGTATGCTTTGAGGATCTGAAGTATTTCGAGTACGGCGAATCCCTGTCCGTTAGGCGGCAATTCGAAGACGTCGTAACCCCGATAATTTACAGATTGCGGGGCAATCCATTCACCCTGAAAACTAGCCAGATCTTCATAACGAAGATCCCCACCGATGCGTTTGAAGTATGCATCAATGGTATGCGCAATCGGACCTTTATAGAACGCGCTGCGTCCATGCTCGGCAATCAATTTCAAGGTTTTGGCAAGATCGGGGTTTTTAAAGACTTCGCCATGGCTGGGCACATGGCCATCGATCAGATAGGTCCGACGAGCGTTCTCGAACTCGTCGATCATCGCCTGATTTTTTTCGAATACTGCCATATTGCCTTTCCAGTAGGCGGCAACCAGTTCGGTCACGGCGAAGCCGTTTTCGGCGTAGCCAATCGCCGGAGCCAGATCCTCCGCCAATGGCAGTCTACCGAAACGTTGGTGAAGTGCCGACCAGCTGTCGACGGCGCCTGGAACCGTAACGGATAGCGATCCTAGCGGCGGGATGTGATCTTTGTAGGGAAGGCCCGTACGCGCATAAAGATGGCCTACATCGGCTCGCATCTTGGTAAGGTTTCGTCCCATTGGGGCAGGCCCGGTACCGTTGTAGCCATAGAGCTTCCGGGTGGC
>JAKAVI010000400.1 GCA_021817355.1 Pseudomonadota bacterium
TCCACCATCAGAAATTCGGCAGATTCTGGATATTGAGTTTGCCGCGGTTTACCTTTGCGGCACGATACTGCAGATAGAGGTTGCGGGTGGTCGCATAAAAGTCCAGCGAGGTCTGTTCCAGACTTTCCACCTGCCCAAGCCGCTGGGCTCTGGCATCGAGGATCCCGAGGAAGCCGGCACCGAGCCCGTAATAGAGGCTGCTGCGATACTGGATGTAGGTCGATGGATTGAGACCGATATCAACGAGCATTCCGGTCAGATCACGCGGCGTGGTCGGACCGATCAGGGGCAGCATGAGGAAGGGGCCCTGATTGATCCCCCAGCGACCCAGCGTAATGCCAAAATCGGTCGAATGATCCGGGATCCCCATCAGCGATGCCACATTGATCAGTCCGCCGATTCCTGCGGTCGAATCGACGAAGAAGCGCGCCAAAGTGTCACCAGCATCATCCGGTTCACCCTGAAGCACCTTGTTTATAAAGATGACAGGTTGATCAAGATTACCCAGGAAGTTGTGCACGCCCTCCCGAGCCGGTTTGGGAACCACCGCGACATAGCCCTGGGCGAGAGGGCGGGCGACATTGCGGTCCAGCGCAAGGTTCATCTTGAAGACCTTGCGGTTGAAGCTCTCGTACGGATCATAGGGCGCGTTGGGCGAATTACTGGCACAGCCGCTGAGCATGAGACCCAGAGCCAGGACCAGGCCGCCGATGAGCTTCTGGCGGTAACGGGAGCGAGGGCAAGCAGTGGCCTCAGGCTGTATGGTGGTCAATTCGTCCTCCGCCGCGGTACGCCGCAAGTGAGCAATTCACAAAATAGAATATTTGGGTAAAATGGTGGTTTCATTTGATATTCGCAAGCGCAACACGCCCTGGATCGGGTCTGGCCGAAGGCTAAGGACCCGCTCCTCCCGAATTTGCCCTTGTCTTGGCCGCATTTTTGCCCTTCCCAGATGGAACAACGACGCATCTACAACTCCTAGCCGTGGCCTAAAGCCGCTATGGGTTGTTCCCTCCTGTAGAAATTTTTCGGGTCCTGCCCATATAAGTTCATACGCTCCGGAGACGCCATGAGATTTCATTACCGAACCCGCCTTCTGGCGACAGCATTTTGCCTGTCTTTGGGGGGACCTGTCGTAGCGCTAGCGCAAAGTCAGGCACCGTCCGCCACAGAGGTTTCCCCTGCGGAAGCTCGGGCCGCGACACTGCCCGTACGGGAATTCTATGATTCTCTCCTCTATTCAATGAAGCATGCCAAGCAACTGGGAATAAGAGGTCGTTTTGCCCATCTTGAGCCTGCGGTCAGCAACGCCTTCGACTTCAAGGTGATGACCCAGTTCACCGTTGGCCAGTACTGGGACAAAATGACACCTCCGGAGCGCGTTGCCCTGATGGACGCCTTTCGCAAGCTGACCACCGCGAACTACGCGCGCAGCTTCAATGGCTACGGCGGCGAGAGCTTTACCGTTAAGCCGACGGTAGAGCACCGCGATGGTGACGATATCGTGTCGACGCAAATGAACTTGCCGGGCAAGGCGCCGATTCCCTTCATCTACCGCATGCATAAAACACCCGAGGGCTGGCGTATCGTGGATATCTATCTCAACGGCTATATCAGCGAAGTGGCGACACGGCGTGCTGATTTCGCCTCGACCTTGCAAAGTGGCGGGGTCGCGGCTCTGACCACGAAGCTTGACCAGATGGCTGACCGAACCTTGAAAGAGTGAACGAGCGCCCGATCAAATGGTGCCAGGCGGACGGGTCAGCCCTTCCTGTGGCAGCAGGTAGGTCAGAAGGGCCGGTAGTACCAACAGCATCGACACCAGGATCCACGCCAAGGCCAGCATCAGAATAATTCCCATGCTGGCAGTGCCTGGGTGAGATGAAATCGACAGCGTTCCAAATGCGGTTGCCGTAGTTGCCGCGCTCATGACCACCGCGCGGGTCAGAGGCGAGCGCAGCAGCTGTCGCTGGCCGCTGCGCCAGGCCATCACAAAATAGATATCGAAGGCTACCCCAATGCCAAACAACAGCGGCAGCGCAATGATGTTGGCAAAGTTGAGATCGATCCCGGCCAGC
Organism: Pseudomonadota bacterium; assembly: GCA_021817355.1. The sequence goes on from JAKAVI010000400.1 coordinate 2,079, forward strand.
ACGCATGAGGCCAAGGTCATAACTCCGGCGAGCACAAGCGGGGCTAGAGCCACCAGCACCTCGCCGAAGCGGCGCAGGGCAAAGAGCAAGATGATGGCGATGGACAGGAATGAATAAATGCCCGCCATCAGGAATGCGCGCACAATCGTCCGGCCAGATTCCAGGATAATGATCGGGGTTCCCGTGGCGCTGGGCGCCACCTTCAGTACGGCATCGGTGAAGCGCGTGAGTACGGAATTCTTGTTCGCGTTACCCGATGGAAAGGCCTGGACACGATACTGGCCGCTGGCCGAGATCCAATCCGCCTTCAAGGATGCAGGCAAGCCCGCAAAATCGATCTTTTGGGGCGACAGCGCGAGACGCAGCTGTGCCAGCAGCGTCTTAAGTCCGGGTACAAACGCGCCAGCAGCGGCGTTGCGCAGCTCAGGTGGTGCGGCCGCGAGCCGTTCCAATGTCGCGGCCAGCGCTCTGGCATCCTTCGCCGCCTTGAGAGACTTGGTGTGAGGTGCGGTTGCAAGGAGCGCCCCGGCTACCGCTTTAAGGGTGGCAATGGTCTGCGCATCCGTAGGCGGCAAGGGCGTGAACACCGGATTGAGCGTAGGTCCAAGAACGTTAGCGGCATCCTTAATGACCGCGATTTTGGTATCTTGATCCTCCGGCAGGAAGCTGTTGATCGTCAGCACCTGGCTGACCTGAGGAAGCTTTTCCAGCTTGGCGGCAAGCGTCACGGCAGCTTGGCGCGAGGGTTGCAGGACATTGATGGTGTTAGGGGAGGTCTGCGGATTCTTCATCAGATCAAGTGCTGTCGCCACCGCCTCGGTGTGACGATTGCGCAGATCAAGGGGATTGGAGTCAAAGCGCAGAAATGGGATCAGTGCGGCGCCGGCGATTAGAAGGACCAGTGCGGTGTGCAGTACGCGCTTGGGCTTGTGACAGAGAAAATCATCGACCGGCCCCAGTGCCGCCCACCCGACCTCAGTCAATTCACTGTGTGGCCGGAAAAGCTTCAAAAGCGCAGGAAGGGCGGTGATGCTGAGTACATAGGTGACCACCATGCCGGCCCCGGCGATCAAGCCTAGTTCCTTCACGCCGGCATAATCGGTCGGCAGAAACGAAAAGAACCCGGCCGCAGCCGCCAGCGCCGCCAGGGTGAGGCCGGCACCGATGCCCTTGCCGGCCGCGACCAGTGCCGAATCGAGGTCGCCGTGGACCCGGCGCTCATGGCGATACCGCACGCAGAATTGGATGCCGAAATCGACACCCAGTCCCACGAACAGTTCAATGAATGCCACCGAAATGATGTTAAAGGCGCCGTAAGTGAGGAGCCCGATCGAGGCTGTTACCGCCAGACCGATGATCATGGTGGTCAGCACCGCAAAGATCATGCGCTTCGAGCGCAGAGCGAGCCAGAGCATCGTAAGCAGCAATCCGACCATCAAACTGGCGAGCAGCGCACCATTTTGAATGATGGTCGCAAATTCCTCATCGGCCATGGGCACCGGCCCGGTCAGGCGTACCCGTACGCCAGTCGACGCATCCAGATGGAGGGCACGCGCCACGCGACGGATCTCATTCGTAGCCCTCTTACCGGGCATCAGGAGAGAAAAATCGAGCTTCGGCTTGACCTCGATGAAGGCCCGCGTTGCTGGAACGCCGCCAGGTGACGATGATTCCACAAGTTTGCTCCAGGGAAAGAAGGCCGGCTTGTGGGCAAGGACATTGGTGAAGGTCTGATTGAAGATGACCAGCGGCGTATCGAGTGAGGCAAGCGTGGCCTGCCCGCTTGGGACCCCCTGCAAAATGGTTTGCAACGTGGTCAGGACACCGCGCAAACTCGGATCTGCAGCCAACCCGCCAAGAAAGGGCTGCGCCTTGATCAGCTGCTGCATGGCGGTGTGGATTTCTTCCTTCGACAGCAGCAAAAGACCGTCACGATTGAAATAAGGGCCGCTGTCAGGCCGGCGGACATCCCGGAAATATTGCGGCTCCTTGCGCAAGGTCGCAGTCAGAGCCGCAACGGCTTCCTCGGTGCGCTCGGCCGTGGCCCCGTCAACAACAATCAGGATGAGGTTGTTCTGCTGGGGAAACTCGCGGTCATACTGGATTTCATTCTGACGCCAGAGGGTATTGGGAGCGACGAGATTGTCGCTGTTGGTATCCATCGCAAAATGGCTCACCGTGTACCAACCGCAAACCACGCCGAGCACGACCGCCACGAGCACGACGAGGCTCGCAAACCGCGTCGAGATGCGAACGATGGCACTGACAAAACTGGCGAGCATCCGAATATCCGTCGGGAATCGCAGCCGCTCACACTGCTGATAACTCAAGCAAGGTCAACCGGCCACGCACCGAGAACGCCAGCTGATTGCGGCGCGGTGTATCCCGAAAGCGTCAGGTCTTGGGGAGGGGTATATAGAGGTTCATCTCGCAGCGCAAAATACCGATCTGACAGAGAGCCCCTGTACCGGCTCTGCGCTGTGTGCGCGGAGCATGGGGAACGCCTTCGCGGAACAATCCCCCCACGAAATTATGCAAAATCCCGGATTCCGCAGGATTGGCCTGCGAGCGCCCGGCTCCGTGCCCACGCCCGCAGCGTCATCCGTGGCGGGGCCTCAGTCATGGCTGTCACCGCCTGGCCGCTGACCCCTGGAGGCCTGAAAATCAGTTAATCATCGCCGCTGGCCGTGAAGCGGGGGACTTGAGCAGGTGCCATCCGCGCCCTGGCCAGAGGCGGCCTCCCGGATCCACCGCCCCCATTGCGCGGCCACACGGCCTGTGCAATCGAGCGGCAGAAGCTAAGTGGCGAGGCCGGTGCATGTGGCCGCTAATCGGTATCGGCGTGATCATCATCGGGTTCGCGGCCCGGGTTAACCCGCTGATTGTCATCATCGCGGCCGCATTGGCCACCGGCATTGCCGCGCATCAGAGTCCGCTCGCCATCATTGCCACCTTCGGCAAAGCGTACAATGAGAGCCGCTACGTTTCGATCGTGTGGCTGATCCTTCCGGTCATAGGCCTGCTGGAGCGCGAGGGTTTGCAGGCACGCGCCCGCATGCTGGTCGCGCGCATGACCGCAGCCACCGCCGGACGGCTGCTCGTTGTCTATCTGGCTCTGCGCCAGCTCACGGCGGCTTTGGGGCTGCTGTCGCTCTTTGGTCAGGCCCAGACCGTTCGGCCGCTGATTGCCCCCATGGCCGAAGGTGCCGCGGAAGCCAGATTCGGCAAATTGTCCCAGAAATCGCGCATGCTGATCCGCGCCTACGCCGCCAGCGCCGACAATGTGGGGGCCTTTTTCGGGGAGGATATCTTCCTGGCTGTCGGGTCCATCCTGCTGATCAAGGGCTTTCTGCAGCAGTTGGGCATCCGCGTTGCTCCCTTGAGTCTTTCATTATGGGCCATTCCCACCGCAGTGCTCGCGTTCCTCATCCACGGAGCCCGACTATGGCGGCTCGATGCCAAACTCACCCGCCAGAGCAAGGATGAGGCACGATGATCGGGCTGGAACAGGTCTACTGGCTTATCGGCGCAATGTTCATTGCCATCGCCGTGCTGTCTTGCCGCGACCGCAGCCACCCCAAATGGCTGGGCAATGCTGCATTTTGGAGCCTGCTTGGGATCAGTTTTCTGGCCGGCACGGTCATTGGTGATCTGGCCAACGGCATCTTGGTCCTCGCGCTTGTCGCCCTGGCCGGCAGCGGCGCAACAGGCCTGGGGTCGATCAGAACCACCAGCGCCGAGGCACGCGAGGCACGGGCCCGCAGGCACGGTAACAGGCTCTTCGCGCCAGCCCTGCTCATCCCCGTCATCGCCATCATCGGCACCTTCACTCTGGGCCGGATCCGGCTATCAGGTCTGCCGCTTGCAGATCCCAAAGAGGTCACGCTGATCGCGCTCGCGCTCGGCATTACCGTCGCACTGGTGGCGGCCATGCTATGGTTGCGCCCGGCGCTGCACACACCACTTGAGGAAGCACGGCGTCTCAGCGACACGATTGGTTGGGCGGCAATTCTACCACAAATGCTTGCTGCGCTGGTCGCGGTGTTCGCCGTCTCCGGAGTGGGGCAGGACGTTGGCCGTATCGCTACCACCTGGCTGCCACTGTCTTACCCGTTGGCCGCGGTGGCGGCATACTGCATTGGCATGGCATTCTTCACAAGCGTGATGGGCAATGCATTTGCTGCCTTTCCGGTGATGACCGCCGCCATTGGTGTACCGTTGATTGTCGACAAGTTTGGTGGCAACCCTGCGATCATGGGCGCGATCGGCATGCTGTCCGGATTTTGTGGCACGCTGGCAACACCGATGGCCGCCAACTTCAACATTGTTCCTGCCGCACTTCTTGAACTGCCTGACCGCAATGGCGTGATCAAGGTACAGATTCCAACTGCCATTGCCATGCTGGCCGGCAACATCGCGCTTATGTCCCTTCTCGTCTTCCGCTTTTAGAGGGCCCTCCATGACACGCCTGATCCCGTCAACTGCGAGCCAGTTTGCCTCAATCGCGCTCAGCCATGTCGGCCGCGAATATCCCCACAAGCTCGACCACGTGCTCAATGGGCCCGGCGATGTCCGTTCACCGCAGGAACTCCATCCCATCTTCTTTGGCAGCTTCGACTGGCACTCCTGTGTTCATGGCCACTGGCTGCTCGCGCGTCTTTATCGGCGCTTTCCAACGCTGCCTGAAGCGGCAGCAATCCGGGCACTATTTGACCGGCAGTTCAGCCCGGCGAAGGTCGATGGCGAACGTAATTATTTGCGCCGGCCAGGCACGCGTGGCTTCGAACGGCCTTACGGCTGGGCCTGGGCGCTCATGCTTGCCGGTGAACTCGAACGGCACCAGAGTGTCGAAGGGCACAGATGGGCCGAGGCCCTAAGACCGCTGGCGGCAGAGTTTGAGCAGCGCTTTGAGGCCTATCTGCCACTTTGTACCTATCCGGTGCGGGCCGGCGTCCATTCCAACAGTGCCTTTGCCCTGGTCCTGGCACGCGATTACGCCCGTGCGGTCGGCAACCGGGACTTTGACGCACTCTGTGTGCAGACGGCCCGCCGCTGGTATAGCGAAGATCGCGATTATCGCAGCCTCGAACCGTCCCAGGACGAATTTCTTTCTCCCACACTCATCGAGGCGGCCTTGATGGCCAGCGTGCTGCCCCCCGACGAGTTTACCGCTTGGTTTGCCGCATTTCTTCCTGGCGCAGGACATGGGGCGCCTGCCAACCTGTTTTCACCTGCCCGCGTGAGCGACCGCAGCGATGGCAAGATCGCCCATCTGGATGGGCTCAATCTTTCACGCGCATGGTGCTTTGAGTTGATCCTCGGGCAAATTTCACAGGCGGATCCGCTGCACGCGCGCGCACGCCGCGCCATTGATGAGCACCTTGGCAGCGCCCTGGCACACGTTGCCGGTGACTATATGGGTGAACACTGGCTTGCCAGCTTCGCCCTGCTGGCCCTGGATCCCGACACGCCGTGACGCTCAGTAGCGCCAAAGCCAGTCGACGCCGAGGGAGTTGGCATTGTTGGCGCCCACCGTACCGGTCACCGTGACATGTGGCGCTATGTTTATTCGCACTTCTGCAGAACTCGCGGTCGTATTTGCTCCTTGGGTGACGCCGACATAGATCTTCCCGCCGATATATTTTCCGGCCGTCACGGAGGCACCCGTACCTTGGGCGGTGTCCGGACCCGTGACGTTCAGAACATCAAGCCCTGTCAGGTTGCGGGCAAAACCCAAAAGACCGCCGCCGCCATCGCCGACACCGAGACTGCTCAAGGCACCGGACATCTGCGCAAGCTGAAACGCCTGTCCGAGGCTGAGCTGAGGCGTGCCAGATCCGAACAGCAGATTCGAGAGAATCTCGGATTTGGGCAGCGATGGCACGGAGCTCCAGTCGATCTTGGGATCGGTCGCAGGTCCGCTGATCGTCAGCGTCACTGTAATATTGCTGCCGCTATGCTGTGCCGTAACATTCACATTGGCATTGCCGGGCAGGGCGTTGCTGATATGAACCACCCCGCTTTGCAGCGTGAAGGCCTTGCCGATCACATCGGCAGTGCCATTGATGAGCTGTAACTGCCCGCGGAAGGCAGGACGCCCTACCGTTCCGTAAACATCAAGATGCCCACCCCATTCGGAATTCATGCCACGGCCCGCAATATAGAGGCGGTTGGGAATATCAATTGCGATATCAAGCTTTGCAGAGTTGAACATCATCGGGGATCCCAGTTTGGCCGTGACCGCGCTCCGGGACCTGATCGAGACTGCCTGCTGTCCGGCGTAGTGTACTTTGATCGTGGGAATGGACGGGGGGATGGCGGCACCGAGGTCGACACGCACGGTCTTGCTGCGCAGCTTGCCACGGACGGTCGCGGGAGCGGCAGCAGAAAAATCCACATTCAGCGTCCCGCTGAGCGCACCGTGAATGAGGTCTTCGCGAACCAGCTCGGCATCGTTCAGAGCCACCGTCAGGTTACCAGTAATGTGAGCCTGTGCTCCTGGTCCGGTAACAAGACGCGCAACCCTGCCGGTCACCTTGATGGTACCAGAGCCACCATCATTGGCAGTCAACAGCACATCGGCCTGTTCGGCGTGGCTCGCCACGACCTTCGCATCCAGATTCGTCAAACGCGTGCCGGTGTTCAGGTCACTGAAGCTACCCTTTGTGATCTGAAGACTGCCATGGACACGGGGTTGGGCCACATCGCCGTCAAGATGAACATCAGCAGTGACGAGACCTTTTGCACTCTCTTCGGCCAGGGGCAGCAACGCGGACAAACGACCAGCATCCAGATTTGCGACCTGCAGTTGACCGCTGACCGGCCCAGACGCTGCCAGATGGGGAACAAAGCTGTCGGCACGGCGCAGCAGAGGCAGTTCCAGATTGATCTTGGCAGGCGCCGGGCTGAACCCATTGATGCGGCCAGCTGCAGTCAGCATTTTTCCATTCCAGTCAGCAACAAGGGCAAGCTCAGCTGCTTCAACAGGTTTAACTGACGAGGAAAAGACGATGTTGTGCCCATGCAGGACAAAGTGAGCCGCGGTTGAGCTTTGCGTGAGAGCAACATTCAGTGACCCGTCAAGCGTACCGCTGGCATGATGAAGCTGCAGGGCCGCCGCGACCGGAGAGAGGGGCAGCGAGGTCAGACGCGCCTGTGCCAACAATTGTTTGGCGTCGGCCCGGGCCTCAAGCTCAAGCACACCGCCGGATATCGAAACGACGGTGCGGGCCAGCTGAAGCCTGCCTTGGGCGAACCGCAGCGATGCGGGCGCTCTGAGAGCAAAGTGGATTGTGGCCCACTGCCCCTGAAGCTCACTCAACGTGATCGCAAGTGGCGTCAGGCGGGCCCGGGCGCGCGCCTGCAGATCATTCGCCCCCTCACGGAGCTGGGCCGTAAAGTCGACCGGTCCCAACAGGTCATGCAGGCTGGCCATGGCTGTAAAACTGGCGCGCCTGAGCGACACGACGGCGATGTGCTGAAGCTTGGCCTGGATCAAAAGCTCCCGGCCGTGTCCTTTGACGAGGACAGTTCCCACCCCCGTCGCCGGCCGTCCGAGCCACAGGCCAGCAGGTGCAAGAAGATCGCCTGTCAGGCGCAACTGTCCGGAATAGACACCGCGATCCAGCGCCAGCGTCCCTACCAGCTTCGAAGCTCCGATGGCGCCCTGCGAAACGGCCAGCGTCCAGCCATGCCCCCGTAAATCAAGTGTGCTCGCGAGCGCCAGCGCGCCGATGGGGGTTGCCGCCGTCACGCGCAAGCTGCTGTGTGAGCTGGACGCCAGCGTGGTGTGCAAGCCAAGTCTGACGTGACGCAGGACATTGCTGCCAATCCGCAGCTTGAGTGCATCCACATCCAGCGCAATGACGGGCGCATGCACAGTGCCGCTGGCCCACGCCTGCAAGACAAAGCGTCCCGCAAGAGGAGACCCCAGCACCGATGCCAAAGGCGCAAGTTCGCCATGGGCAACCGTGAGGTGACCCTGGAGGGCACCGGACCGGGACACCGATAGTGCCCCCAGGGCGGACAGTGTCGCCAGATGAAGCTGCAGATCGCTCAGCTGATAGCTGCCATCACGCACTGCGATGTGCCCTGTCAGGCTGGGTGAACGGCCCAGGGCAAGACCGACACCTTTCGCGCTGATGGCGCCACCTGCAACCGCAAAAGCGCCTTGCAGCGTGCCGCCAGGGGTGAACTTGGTCAGTTTAAGGTTTGCATCTACGCTGCCGCCAAAACCCGTCTGCGCCTTGGCCAGGTCAGGCACGCGCAGACTGAGCGTGCCGGAGCCCTTAGTCCGCCCCAGCACCGCCTGCAATTTTGCGTCCGCAGCATGACCCTTAAGGCTAGCCTCGAGCATGGTTTGGCCATGGGCGGGTCGACGCAGGTGGACACCAAAACTGACGTGGGAGCCCAATAGTCCGGACAGTTGGCGCGGCAATCGCGCGGCAGTGGCTTCGCCAGCAAGCCGCAGCAAGAGTTCTCCATCGCCTTGACGCGCTGCACGAAACTTGGCATTGAGCGAAGAGATCAAGGCACTGGCGATAGCGATGTTCGTCAGCCTCGCCTTGGCGTCCACGAGCGGCGCCTGCTCGCTACCGCCCAGCACCAATCCGAGCTCGAGGCCGCCAACCCGGATGCCTGCCATGCTGTGCGCGACGCTGCTGCGCAGAGCAAGACTGCCATAAAGTCCACCCTCCGCGCTCGCACCCACTTCACCCCGAGCGTTGAGCCCAGCCCATGCCAGCGTCACGAGGTGCAGCAAAATCCCGCGCTGAGGGCGATAGGAAACCGTAGCGGAAAGCGTGCCATCAGAGGTTGGTGCAAAGCCAGACAGTCTGTCCGGCGCAATCTCAAAATGACCTTCTATCTCTGTTCGGTCGGACGCCCTCGCCTGAAAAGTCGCAGTCATGCGTCCGATCTTGTCCGCGCCCAGCTTGAGGGCGCCGTCAAGCGCCGGAAAGCTACCGGCCAGATCAAGAGAAAGTGTCGTTGTGCCAACCCGCTGAAGGCCAAGGAGCTGCGTCAGCAGCATACCGTCATCATGGGCTTTTGCCCGTAGCGAAATTTTGTCTGTCGCCTTGATGTACTGACTGCGTATGACAAATTCCCCCTTCCGGGGATGGCAGCGGGCAAGTTTCAGATCGGTGTTGAAACCGCCGGGTCCGATGTCTGCAGCACCCGCAAGGTCGACACACACCGCAGGAGCCTTGAATACAGCCAGCACGAAATGCTTGATGCCGATGTGCGCCAGCGTGATCTTGGTGCTCGGCAGAAAGCTCCCTGAGCGGCCCCTACGGGTTTTAGGAACCCGCGTGAGTGTGGCGTCGCTCAAAGCCAGGCTTTGAATGCTGACATGGTTGGCAAGGATCGCCCTGAAATTCCACTTGAGCGCAGCTCTTTTGGCAACAAGGAATGTCCCCTGCCGGTCCGCGACAGTCAGGGTCTCGCAGCGAAAATTACTGAAGAGACTGCCCTTGAGCCGCGCGCAGGAGATCTCATAACCGCTCACGCGGCCAATGAGCCACAGGACCGGGCCGTTCATAAGGCCTGTGTCAAGCGCCGCAAGGAGGATCAACAGGAGGGCAAAAACTCCGCCGCCGCCCGACAGCGCCCATTTTCGCCAGCCTACGTGCCATCGCTCCCACATCAGAAGGCCTGCCCAAGACTGATATAGAGCTGGATTGGCGCATCACTCGGTCCGGGGTTGAGTGGCGTGCCGATATCCAGCCGCAACGGACCGAAGCTCGTGAAATAGCGCAAGCCAATCCCGGCACCGACGCGCGGGCTGGAACTATTGGCAAAATAGGAACTGGTCGACACCATTCCTGCATCCACAAAGCCAACAATGCCGATATGCTGCCAGGCGCGATAACGCAGCTCGACGCTGGTTTCGGCGAGCGAGCGGCCACCGATCAGAATGCCTTTGGCATTCTGCGGCGAAACATGCTGATAGGCGTAGCCGCGCACGGACCCACCGCCACCGGCATAGAACCGCAGATAAGGCGGAATGGAAAATTCCGGTGCGAAGAGGATGGTCCCGAGCTTGACCCGCGCGGCCGCGATCAGCTTGTCGTTCAGCGGCTGATAGGTAGAGGCCTGGGTCTTGAGGATCACAAACGCAGTACGCGTAACCTGGGTGCCGCCAACCGGCATGATGGAGAGGTCAAAGCGCGCCCCGTGACTTGGATTGAGCAGCGAACCTGTGGAATCGTAAGCTGCCTCAACTCCCAGTGAGGCAAGCAGGCTTCCCGTCGAAACACCGCCCTGGTTGACCGTTGCAGCCTGGAATCCGAGACTTGCCTTGCCACTCCAGTCGCCTCCCAGAGGCGTCGAAATCTGTGACAGCTGACGGATCCCACTAAGGGTGTAGGCATCGGTGGTGTCATGCGCAGTCGTCGCTGAGAAGGCTAAGGTCTGGTCAAGGCCGGGTTGATCGGGAAATGTCAACGATGCGCTCAACAACTGGCCAAGCGTTCCTTCTTGAGCCATCAGTTTGAGCGACTGTGCACCACCCCACAAATTGCGATCCTCCCAGCCGACCAGAGCGCCTGGTCCGGTGTCAGTCGCGTATTTGGCCCCCAGCTGAATGGTGTGATGGGGCATTTCGTGCACATCGACGTCAATCGGTGTCTGTCCGGAGGATCCCATCGCCTTGATGTCCGGATGAACGAGGATCGAGTCAAATAGGTCGAGATTGGATAACCTCATGCGATATTTGTGTATCTGCCGGACATCAAACGGCGCGCCGGGCTTCCAGGGCACAATGCGCTTCAAGAATGCCGGGCGCGTTCGCTTGGCCCCGGTAACCGTTATCTTGCCGAAGGTACCGGCCCGTCCGGGATCTACCCTGAAGTCAAGCGACATGCCGGCGTTCGCGCGATCCACAACGGCGTTGCGCTGGACAATCCTGGCGGCAGGGCGTCCTTCGCTGTGCAATTTGAGGACGAGCTTGGAGGTCGCCGCAAGGATGGGGGCCGCCTTGGCCGCCTGACCGGGCTTCAAGCCAATCTGTGTGCAGGACTTTGGTGCAGCGGACGGCGGCGTAGCCGTATAGGTGATCTTGCAGCGTCGCAGGATGAAGAGTGGCCCTGGCTTGGCGATGAGCGTGACCTGGGCGGTTGGGGCTTTTGCCTCAATCCTCGCGGTCACTTCAGCACCATAATATCCATTGGATAGCATCACCTTGCGGAAGGTGGCCAGATCATTGTCCACACGCTGTTCCAGCCCGGCATAGCCAGGAGGTGGGTGGCTCTGGTCCTGAAACAGCCGCGAGACCTGTCGGAACTGACTGTTCAACGCGTCATTGCCGCCAGTGATCATAACCCGGTAGCTCAGCGTACCACCACCGGCCAAGGCCAGCGGCACTGCAACGAGCCCCAGAGCGCTCAGGAGCGCAGCTGTGCGGGCCATGTTCAAAGTCCGGACAAGGAACTGCTGACATTTCCACATCGACGACAACAAAACGCATTAAGCCGTCAATAGGAACCCTTGACTTCTACCAAATTGTCGCGCCGCGATCCGAAGCATAGACGCGTCCCCAGCAAACAGATCGGCGGTCAGATGGCACGACCAGAGGCGCTACGCCTGCTTCACATCAGCCGTTCAGCTGGACGCTGCCTTGAAGACGAAGTCCTCTCTCCGGCCTGCCCACAAATGTGCCCTTATCCTGCCGCAAGCGCCTGCTCAAGATCTGCAATGAGATCCTTTGCCGCCTCAATCCCCGCGGACAGGCGCAAGAGATCCATTGGACAGGGAGAACCCGCTCCCTCAACGGAACCACGATGTTCAATGAGGCTCTCGACCCCGCCGAGCGAGGTGGCGCGTTTCCAGAGCTTCACGCCAGCGGCGGTCTTGATTGCCGCTGCCTCCCCGCCCTTGAGCCGGATAGACAGCATCCCACCAAAGCCGCCCTGCATCTGCCTCGCCGCCAAAGCATGGTCGGGGCGATCGGCAAGCCCGGGATAGAGAACCTCTGCTACATGCGGGTTTTCCTGCATGGCCAACGCGATTTTCATCGCATTGGCGCAGGCAGCTTGTACGCGTACAAAAAGCGTCCGCATGCCGCGCGTCAAGAGATAGGCTTCAAACGCACCAAGGACACTGCCCAGTCTGACGCGAAGACTGCAGATGCTCTGCCAATATTCGTCGCAGGTTCCGGTCACCAGCGCACCGGCGATGACATCACTGTGGCCATTGAGGTATTTGGTCGCCGAATGCATGACGATGTCGGCACCCAGTGCCAGCGGGCGGGTCAATACCGGTGTCGCGCATGTGGAATCAACGGCTGCCCGGGCTCCGGCATCATGGGCGAGCTCAGCGACAGCGGCGATGTCGGTGATCTGCCATAGTGGATTGGAGGGTGTTTCAATCCAGACCAGCTTGGTTCGTCCCGGTCTCATTGCAGTCCTTACGGCGTCAAGATTGGCCATGTCGACGCTGTCGACAACAAGGCCCCAGTCCTGCGCGTAGCTTTTGAGCCAGGCCCGTAACGACCAGTACATAACGTCCGGAACAACAACGTGATCGCCCGGACGCAAGGCCAAAAAGCAGCTGGTGGCTGCCGCCATGCCCGATGAGAAGAGCAGCGCCTGTGCCCCTCGCTCAAGGGCCGCGAGCAGAGCCTGCGGCTGATCGAAGCCGGGATTATCTGCCCGCGCATATTGCCGGCCCCGGCGATAGCGATTGTCGGCATCGCGCAGATAGGTGGTGGAAGGATGCAGAGGCTGAACCACGGCGCCCGTCTCGGCATCGGTCCAGCCCAATGCCTGTGCCGCCTGTGTCTGCGGTGTCCAATCCTCATCATCCATGATCTGGAGCTCCTTCTGTCGCTGGTCCGGCTTCCCACACTGTGCAGCGTGGCGTGGTTGTTTGAGATCCCATCTGATGGGTTGGCGCACAACGCGATCAGACACCCCGCCACAGGCCCGATGAACAGAGCAGGGACGGGAATGCTTGCATGGGCAAATGCGGCACGTCCACTGCAACCGGCATGAGGATGCAACATTTAGCGCGCAAACAACCCCGGCCCTGAGGACGAAAACCCTCGCCAGAGCGAGGCGAACCGTCTCAAAGGGATTTCACATAGTTGGCGAGGCGGCCAAGGACACGCCGCAGGAGAAGGCGATCCAAGGTGGGCGGGCACTGGTTCTGCGCGAGGAGTGAACTGAAGGAGGGCCTCGAACATCCCCTCAGCTCTCGGGAAAGATGTTACGGGAGCTGAAAGGGTCAGGCGTGCGGTACAACCTTACCCGACGGGGCCCACGGCGCCTTGGCCACGCAGACAAGCCATTGACGCCCGTCCCTCTAACGCCGGCACCTCGGCTCAAAGGCCCAGATGTCTTGGGCTGCGGGACCGATGAGGGAGCATTCCGCTCAGCCTTGCGGATGCTCGACCAGTTCAGGCGCAATATGCGTCCACAACTGGTCGCGGTTCAGCTTGACAAGGTCCTTGCCAATCTCGCGCCAGAAAGTCCGGCTCAGTTTCTCGCCGGCCAGCATCCGAATTTCACCGACCGTCCGCTGTGGCGCCACGATCGCCAGCCGGGCAAATTCGTGGGCGTCATGGGCGGACTGAAGGCGCTCAACGACCTTCCGCACAAAATCATGCTTTTCAAGCTTGTGCGGATCGTGCGCGGTGTCGAAGGTGTCCTGCTGCTGGTAACTGCCACCGCGCTGGTAGCGGCCAGGATGATCGCTGTGCATGTCACGCGCGTGGGCATGCAGGTGCGAAAGCATCGGCGTGGTCACCTCCGCGATACGCGCCGATCCGCTCTCATCGGTTTCCAGTCGCCAAAAGCTGGCGCGTGAGGAGTCCATCACCACAACCCAAGTGACAGGAAGATGATGGCGCATTAGGTGCCTCCCATGCTCATGCGCCTTCGTCCAGTTGCGAAGGCAGGCATGATCCTAGCGCCTGAGCCCGACGCAGGTATTGATCTGGCGCAGCGCCCGCTCTGCGAGGCTCATGCGCGCTCCTCCCGTACGGCTGCCAGAATTGCGCCTGCGAACTCGGATGCATCCAGCGCCAGCCAGTCCTGACCGATGCGGCGACGCCAGTTGGGATAGCTTTCGGTGGTACCTGGCATGTTGACCTGGGCCGCTTCACCTGCCAGGTCGTCGAGCTGGATCATCAAGAGGCGGCTGGGCGAGCGCGCCAGGAATTGGTGTAATGCTGCAGCCAAGGCCGCCGACAAATGCTCTGGCACACAAGGCTCCCCGTCTGGCAGCAAGCCGGCCTCGGCAAGCGCGGCAATGAGTGCAGCTTTGGCCCTGCGGCGCTCACGCTGGGCCGCAAGGCGCTCGTCGTCATCGGCAAATTGGCCGGCCCGTTCACGGTCAGCAATATCGTGTTCCTCCCAAAACCCGCGCAAAGTCGGCAGGTCATGGGTCGAAACGCAGGCTGCCGCATTCTGGGGATAGTCCTTTGGCGGCTTATAGCGTCCACCCTCTTCTTCGAAATAGAGCACGCGGTAGGAGAACATGTTCTGTTCTTTGAGGGCCTCGCGAAACCCTTGCGGCACCGTGCCCAGATCTTCGCCAATGACCAGGCAGCGATTGCGCACGCTTTCAAGCGCAACAATGGCGGTAAGGTCCGCAAACGGATAAGCCACGTAGGTACCAGCACCAGCCGGCAGACCGCGCGGAATCCAGAACAGCCGCTCCAACTCCATGGCATGATCGA
>JAKAVI010000019.1 GCA_021817355.1 Pseudomonadota bacterium
GATCTCATGGATCCGGCGGAATGGAAACGGCGCTACCAGAAAGAGGCTTCGCCGGAGGCGCTGGCGAAATTTTCCGCGAGCAGCGCCTCGGGCGGAAGCTCGCACTGAGGCTTGGTGCAAAGGATTCACAGCTAGTCCGCCGGGGCCTCGTTGCCTATCGGCGCCGTGCCCCTTAAAGCTCAGGGTCTGATGAGGCTGGATGCTGCCGGGCCGTGGGCGGCATGCCTTAACGCAATCGGGATACTGCGATGACCAAGGCCGGATTTGCCGCCGACCAGCTGCGTTCCTTTATCGAGCGCGTTGAGCGTCTGGAAGAAGAAAAGGCGGCGCTGACAGCCGACATTCGCGAAGTTTATGCCGAAGCAAAAGGCCAGGGTTTCGACACCAAGATCATGCGTCAGGTTATCCGCATGCGGAAGCTCGATACCGCCGACCGCCAGGAACAGGAAGCGGTGCTTGATCTTTATCTGACGGCGCTGGGTATGCGCGGCTGAACTGCTCTCAGCCGACCTGCGCCTGTGGCGCGGTTTCGGGATCAAGGCTGGCGCCGTCCAGTCCCAGATCTTTCAGCTTGCGGTAGAGTGTCGAACGGCCAATGCCCAGTCTGCGGGCGACTTCGGTCATGTGGCCGTCATAGCGCGCGATGGCCAGACGGATCATTTCGGCTTCGAGGTCTTCCAGCTTGCGCATGTGTCCGGAGGCATCGAGCGCCGGCACGGCAAAAGGCTGTGTCCGCGTCTCTGGTCTTGGTCGCTCCCGCAGGTCTTCATCGCGCACGCTCTCCAGCTGGCCGCCCGCGGCCATTGAGCGTCCCCGGATCTCCACCCCCATGGCCGTGGCGATCTGTGGAAAGTCGTGGATATCGAGCATGTCGCCGTCACACAGCACGACGGCGCGAAAGATGGTGTTCTCGAGCTGGCGGACATTGCCTGGCCAGGAAAAGCTCTTCAGCAGGTTCTCGGCCTGAGGACTGAGGCCGATCACGCTGCGATGTTCTTCGGCGTTGAAGCGGGCGATGAAATGGCGCGCGAGGCTCAGAATGTCGTCATCGCGCTCGCGCAGGGGCGGCACCAAGATGGGAAACACATTGAGGCGATAGAACAGGTCCTCACGAAAGCTGCCCTCCTGCGTCATCTGGGCAAGATCGCGATTGGTTGCCGAAATGATGCGCACGTCGATCTTCACCGGCCGCTTGGCACCGATCGGATCGACCTCGTTCTCCTGCAGCACGCGCAGCAGTTTGACCTGCATGTCCAGGCGCAGCTCGCCGATCTCGTCAAGAAACAGCGTGCCTCCGTCGGCTTCCTGAAATTTGCCCAGATGGCGGTCACTGGCGCCGGTGAAGGCGCCCTTTTCGTGCCCGAATAAAATGCTCTCGATCAGATTTTCAGGCAGGGCGCCGCAATTGATGGTGACAAACGGTTTGCCGGCACGGGCGGAGGTACCCTGGATCGCGCGCGCGATCAGTTCCTTGCCCACCCCGCTCTCGCCTTCGATCAGGATCGGGATGGAGGATTGGGCGGCGCGCTGGCCAAGCCGCACCACATGGCGCATCTGTGCGCTCGCGCCGACCAGATCAGCAAAGGCGAGGCGGTTGTCGTTCTTTTTTTTCAGGCGACAGACTTCACCGGACAGGGTCCCGATCTTCAGCGCATTGCGGATTGAGACCGCAATGCGTTCAGGACTTGCCGGCTTGACCAGGAAATCGTTGGCGCCGGCCCGCATGGCCTCGACCGCCGAATCGATGCCGCCGCGGGCCGTGAGCACAATCACCGGCAGTTCCGGATGGCTGACGCGCAGATGCGCGAGTACGCTCAGCCCGTCGAGGTCAGGCATCACCAGATCGAGGAGCACGAGGTGAATGCGTTCGCCATGGGGCCCCTGGACGAGTTCCAGCGCCGGCCGCCCGCCCGGTGCGGTCAGCACCTCAAGGTCGCTACGGCGGATGGTGGCCTCCAGGAGCCGCCGCTGCACCGGGTCGTCATCCACGATAAGTATGGTCTGCGCCATCTGGGGCCCACGAGCATTACCGTGCCAATGTGGGGCGGGAGCGGTAAAGAGG
Source organism: Pseudomonadota bacterium (assembly GCA_021817355.1). Next base: position 2,063 of record JAKAVI010000019.1, read on the forward strand.
CGCTTAAGACCTCCCTTGCCGGGAACGAAGAGATTTGGAGCTTTGGGGCTGCGCGTCGCCGCTGGCGGGCCAGATCTGCTAGAACGAGATCATGAGCAAATACGATGATGAAGACGGGCTGGGGCGGCGCATTTCCCGCTTTGCCCGGGTTTCGGCCGGACTTTCCGCTGTTGCGGTGCGTGGGGCGGGGCGGGCGTTGGCCGGCGGCAAGGCGGTCAGCGTGGCCAATGCCGCCGACCTGACCGAGGTCCTTGGGCAGTTGCGCGGCCCGGTGATGAAGGTGGCCCAGTTTGTGGCCACGGTCCCCGGCGTGCTGCCCGCCGAGGTCGCCCGTCCGCTGCTGTCCTTGCAGACCAATGCCCCACCGATGGGCTCCGGCTTTGTGCGGCGACGGATGGCGGCGGAACTGGGCCCGAACTGGGAACGAAAATTTCGCAGTTTCGAGAAAGAGGCCGCCCATGCTGCCAGCCTCGGCCAGGTGCATCGGGCGGTGGCCAAGGACGGCACCATGCTTGCCTGCAAGCTGCAATATCCCAATATGAGCGCGGCCGTGGACGCCGATATCCGGCAGTTCAAGGCGGCGCTGATGTTGCAGCGCAATTTTGATGGCACCATCGATACGCGCGAATTTGCCCGTGAGATCGAGGCTCGTCTCGGCGAGGAACTCGATTATGAGCGCGAAGCGGCGCATATGCGCCTTTATGGGCAGATGCTGGCCGATCGCGACGACATTGCGGTGCCGACGCCGTTTGCTGCGCTCTCAAGCCGGCGGCTGCTGACCATGAGCTGGCTGGAAGGCCGGCCGGTGCTCGACTACGAAACCGCCCCGCTTTCCACCCGCAACGCCATTGCCACGGCGCTGTTCAAGGCCTGGTGGCGGCCATTCGCACGCTTCGGTGTCATCCATGGCGATCCCCACCTCGGCAACTACACGGTGCGCCCGGACCACGGCATCAATCTGCTGGATTATGGCTGTGTGCGCACCTTTGCGCCGGATTTTGTCGCCGGTGTGGTAGGGCTTTATCGCGCCTTGAAGCTGAAGGATGAAGGGCTGGCGGCGAAGGCCTACAAGGCCTGGGGATTTGCCAAGGTCACGCCGGAACTCGTTCGGGTGCTCAATCTGTGGGCAGGGTTCATTTTCGAGCAGATCGG
>JAKAVI010000155.1 GCA_021817355.1 Pseudomonadota bacterium
AGCGGATGGCCGCACAGATCTCGCGCACGACCTCGCGTACGAGTTTCTCATCGTCGCCTTCGGCCATCACCCGGATCACCGGTTCGGTGCCAGATTTGCGCACGAGGATACGACCCTTGCCATTCAGTCGCTCGCCCGCAGCGGTGATCTGTGATTTGACCCGCTCGTTGTCGAGCGGCGCGGTGCCGTTGAACCGCACGTTCTCGAGGATCTGCGGCAGGGGTTCGAAGAGATGTGCGGCCTGCGAGGCAGGCTTGCCTTCGTCGGCGATGACGGCGAGCACCTGCAGGGCGGCGACAAGGCCGTCGCCGGTGGTACCAAAATCGCTGAACACGATATGTCCGGACTGTTCGCCACCGATATTGTAGCCACCCTCGCGCATCATCTCGATCACGTAGCGGTCGCCGACGGCCGCGCGTCCCAGCTTGAGGTTGAGGCCGGCGAGATATTTGTCGAGCCCCATGTTTGACATGATGGTTCCCACCACGCCGCCACCCTTAAGATCGCCCCGGCGGCTCCAGGACTTGGCCATCAGCGCCAGAATCTGGTCGCCGTCGATGATCCGGCCATGTTCATCGCTCATCACCACGCGATCGGCATCACCATCAAGGGCAATCCCGAAATCGGCGCGCATTTCACGTACCTTGGCGGCCATGGCGTGGGGCGCGGTCGAGCCACATTCGAAATTGATATTGAAGCCATCGGGGTTCACGCCCATGGGAATGACTTCGGCGCCCAGTTCCCACAACACGGCGGGGGCGACGCGGTAGGCCGCGCCATTGGCGCAGTCGATGACGATGCGCAGACCCTCAAGGCTGAGGTGACGCGGAAAGCTGCGCTTGGCGAATTCGATGTAGCGCGCCTGGCTGTCGTCGATCCGTTTGGCGCGGCCGAGCATCGCCGGAAGGACAAGGCCTTCGGCCAGACCATTGTCCATGAGTGCTTCGATCTGCTGCTCGGTGTCGTCGGAGAGCTTGTTGCCATCGGGTCCGAACAGCTTGATGCCGTTGTCATGATAGGGGTTGTGCGAGGCCGAGATCATGACCCCGAGATCGGCGCGCAAGGAGCGCACCAGCATCGCCACCGCCGGCGTGGGCAGGGGGCCGAACTGGAACACGTCCATGCCCACTGCCGTGAAGCCGGCAACCAGGGCCGGCTCGATCATGTAGCCGGAGAGCCGCGTATCCTTGCCGATCACCACCCGGTGGCGGTATTCGCCCCGGGTGAACAGACGACCGGCCGCCATGCCGATCTTCATGGCGATTTCCGGCGTCATCGGAAAACTGTTGGCGAGGCCGCGAACCCCGTCGGTACCGAAATATTTGCGCGCCATTGCGCCTTGATCCTCTCTGCGGGCGTCGTGCCCCTTGGTCCCTTATTGTAGTCAGCTGGATTAAAGATCGTTAGCCATTCGTGGAACAACTTAGATTGCATTTTTCGGCGGCTTTTCCCTCAGCCGGGCAAACACCCTGGCGCCATCACGCAGTGCCGCCACATCGTGGGTGCGCAGAAAATCGGCGCCTGAGCTCAGTGCGAACAGTTCGGCCGCCAGACTTGCCGCGCCCGCGGCCTCGGGTCGGGCATCGACCAGGCGGCGCAGAAAGGATTTGCGGCTGACCGAGATCAGGACGGGCCGGCCAAACGCCGCTTTGAGCGCCCCGATATGGCGGAGCATGGTGAAGGATGCCTCAGGATCCGTGCCGAGGAACATGCCCATCCCCGGATCCAGGATCAGCCGGTCGGCCGTGATGCCGGCGGCGAGCAGACGCGAGAGGCGCTGCTCGAAGAAACGGCAGACCCGATCATAGATTTCGCTGGCGGGGACAAACATCGGCCGGGCCGGGCCCTGGCCCTGGACCGAATGCATGACGACGAGCTGGCACTGGCTTGCGGCCAGTTCAGGATAAAAGCTGGGATCGGCAAAGCCCTGGATGTCGTTCAGATAGCCCACATTGCGGCTGAGCGCCCAGCGCTGCACAGGGGTGGCAAAGCTGTCGACCGAGAGGCGATGGGCGTCGGCCGCAAAGGCGTCCATCACGCCCTTGAGGCGGGCGATTTCAAGCTCGGGGGGCACGGCTTGCGCCGCAGGCGCCGAGGAGGCGGCGCCAAGATCAAGCACATCCGCGCCGGCAGCAAAGAGCGCATGGGCCCGCGCCAGGGCGGCTGCCGGCTCAAGGAAGCGGCCACCATCGGAAAAACTGTCGGCAGTAATGTTGAGAATACCAAAGCTTTGCATTGCGCCTCCAACCGAAAAGGGGAGGCCTGGCCTCCCCTTTGGTCTTCTCACACCGTGCAGCGGCTTAGTGTCCGGGCTGGGGCTCCGGCGCGATCACGCCACGCGGCCGGCCTGCGGCGGGCACCGACGGGCCCGCACCGCGCATGGGCTCGGGCTCGTCATAGGGGGTGCGGACCGGCGCGATGCCCTTGAGCAGGTTCTGGATCTCTTCGCCTGACAGGGTCTCGTATTCGAGCAGGCCGCGGGCGATGGTGTGCAGGTCCTCGATGCGTTCGCTCAGGATCTGACGGGCCCGGCCATAGGTGGTGTCGATGATGCGCCGGATTTCGCTGTCGATCTTCTGGGCGGTGGCTTCAGAGATGTTCTGCTGCCGCGATACGGAATGGCCGAGGAAGACTTCTTCCTGGTTTTCGCCATAGGCAATCGGACCTAGATCATCGCTCATGCCATAGCGTGTCACCATTGCCCGCGCCATGCGGGTTGCCTGTTCGATGTCGCTCATCGCACCGGTGGTCACGCGATCATGGCCGAAGATCAGCTCTTCGGCGATGCGTCCGCCAAATGCCACGCACAGATCCGCCATCATTTTTTCGCGGGTGACAGAAAGCTGGTCACGCTCGGGCAGGCGCATCACCATGCCAAGGGCGCGACCGCGCGGAATGATGGTGGCCTTGTGGATCGGATCGGACCCTGGCACCGCGAGTGCGACCAGCGCATGGCCACCCTCGTGATAGGCGGTGAGCTTCTTTTCTTCGTCGCTCATCGCCATCGAGCGGCGTTCGGCACCCATCAGCACCTTATCCTTGGCATCCTCGAGTTCGGGCATGCTTACCACGCGCTTGCCGCGGCGGGCCGCAAGCAAGGCTGCCTCGTTCACGAGATTGGCCAGATCAGCACCGGAAAAGCCGGGCGTGCCGCGGGCAATCACGCGCGGGTCGACGTCCGGTGCCAGCGGCACCTTGCGCAGATGC
>JAKAVI010000430.1 GCA_021817355.1 Pseudomonadota bacterium
CGGTCGCTATTTTCCGAAGCCGGCAATGAAGGCCTCGGCTTCGGCCTTGGTTTCTGCTCGGTCACCGACCGTGCCAAGGCCATGACCTTCGGCAATGCCGGCGAATATTTCTGGGGGGGAGCAGCCTCCACCGCTTTTTGGATCGATCCGCTCGACGAGATCGTGGTGGTGTTCATGACCCAGTTCCTTCCCTCCTCCAGCTATCCGATACGCAAGGAGCTGCGGACCCTGGTCTATTCATCCTTTGCGGGGGATTGACCAGCGACAACTTCGCCGTTTTCATCGTCCTATCCACGAGCGCAAGGGGGAGCGGCGGTGTCAGCGGCAGGTCTATCGGGGATGGAAGCGCTGCGCCGTGGTGATGCCCAGGCCGCGCGCAGAGCATTTGAAGAGGCAATCGCGGGTGGGGCCGAGGACAGCGCGACGCTGCTTGGTCTGGCCATGGCCTGCGACAGGCTGGGCGACTGGCAGATGGCCTGCGATGCGCTCGACAAGGCATTGGCGCGCGATCCCAATAGTTTGCGGGCCTTGCTGCTGCGCGGTGACATTCTCGATCACAAGGGTGACAGCCGCGGCGCCGTAAGCTTCTACGACGCGGCACTGAAGGCTGCGGGTCGCAGCGGCGCCCTGCCGGCAGACATCATCGATGGGCTGACGCGGGCGCAGAACGCGCTTAAGCGCTACGAGGCAGCCTATGAGGAGCATTTGCGCATGGCACTGGCCGGCCATCTGAACACCGATGGGCTCGATCGTTTTGGGCTCTCGCTTGACCTGATGTTTGGCAAGAAGAAGATCTACCTGCAGGCTCCACAATTCTATTATTTTCCTGGCCTGCCACAGCTGCAGTTCTATCCGCGGCAGCAGTTCGAATGGCTCGATCAGGTTGAAGCCACCACAGCCGACATCCGCGCAGAACTGCTTGCAGTTCTGGAGGAGGACGGAGCCTTCGTGCCTTATGTGGAGGGTGTCCCCAACCGGCCCTTCAATGCCCAGCGCGGTTTGCGCGACAATCCGAACTGGAGCGCCTTCTATTTCTGGAAGAGTGGTGTGCTGCAGGAGAAAAATGCTGCACGTTGCCCCAAGACCATGGCCGTGCTGTCGCAGCTTCCCATGCCCCAAATCGAGACGCGCACCCCGACTGCCCTGTTTTCTCTGCTGAGGGGCAAGACGCGCATTCCAGCCCACCACGGCTTCGTCAACACGCGGCTGATCTGTCATTTGCCGCTGATCGTGCCCGAAGGCTGTGGCTTTCGCGTTGGCAATGACGTCCGTGCCTGGCGCGAGGGCAAGGCCTGGGTTTTCGATGATACAATCGAGCATGAAGCTTGGAATAACAGCGACCAGACCCGGGTCATTCTGCTGTTTGACATCTGGCGCCCCGAACTGAGTGAGGACGAGCGCCGTGCAGTGCGTACGCTGTTTACCGCCATCGATGACTATGGTGGCAGTTCCTCCCCCTGGCTGGCCTAAGGTTGACTCAGCACTCCGGCCGTGGTGCTATCAGAACGAAAAGTGAACGGAGCGAGCAATGGAAGATCGCCGGGCGAAGCTCGCTGCGGCGCAGCGGCTGATTGCGCCGTTGGTGACCCAGTCCGAGCGTGTACGGCACCCCCTGGGCTGCCCACCAATTGATGCCTGTCTGCACGGTGGCCTGGTTCAGGGAGCCCTGCACGAGGTAACTGCGGCAGAGCATGCCGCCACGCCTGCAGCCATCGGGTTTCTGCTGGCGCTGGTGGCGATCGCAGCCGGGAGCCAGCCCCTGGTCTGGGTGCTGCCGCGCCATGGTGATTTTGGCCAGCCTTATGGTCCCGGCCTGAAGGCCTTCGGGGTTGATCCTGGTGCCTTTCTCTTTCTGCGCTGCACCAACACCCAGGAGCAGCTATGGGCACAGGAAGAAGTTTTGCGTGCCGGTGCAGTGGGCGCCGTGATCGGCACCCGTCCCATCGGCATGGATTTGACAGCAAGCCGGCGGCTGCACTTGGCGGCCGAGGCCGGAGCGACACCGCTCTTTCTCCTGCGCGCGCCTCAGGATGATGAGACAAGTGCGGCCGTCACGCGCTGGCGCGTCCGGTCGCACAGGGCCGCCAGCGACAATCTTGGGTTTGTGGGAGCTCCCCGGTTTGCCGTCGCACTGGAGCGTGTGCGCGCAGGCAAGCCCGGTGCCTGGGTAGTGGAATGGGATCATGCCACGCTATGTCTGCGCCTTCCTGCCGGCCTTCAGCATCGAGTACCGGAACAAGACCCGAGCCTGTTCGTCGCCTGAACCCTTTGCGCTGGTGAGCCAGACCAGTGGCGGCTGGCATCTCGATGCTCCCTGTCCCGTCGCCAGACGGCTCGGTCTTTATGCCGGTCAACTGCTCAGCGATGCGCGCGCACATGTGCCCGAGCTCATCACCTCCCCTGTCAATCGCGCCCAGGAGCGGGCCAGACTCCGCAAGCTCAGCCTGTGGTGCACACGGTTTTCGCCCTATGTCGCGCCCTGGCCTGAAATCGAAGCCGGTGCGGCTGGCCTGACCTTCGACATGACCGGCTGCGCCCATCTATTTGGCGGTGAAAGCGCCATGCTGCACATCATGGCTGAGGCGCTGGCACAGCTCGGGCTGAGCGTCAGACTGGCAATGGCCGACAGTATCGGGGCGGCGCATGCCCTTTGCCGCCACGGCATCACAGCGCAGATCATCGTCTCCAGCACGACCCAGACCCAGGCCCTTCGTGATCTGCCTATTGCCGCCTTGCGCATCACCCTGCAGACCGTGGCCACACTGCGCCATCTGGGATTGACGCGCATCGCCGATGTCATGGACCTACCGCGCGCGCCCCTCGCTGCACGCTTTGGCGAGGAATTGCTGCTGCGCCTGGATCAGGCTCTGGGACGCGCCGGAGAAAGTTTTGCGCCCATACTGCCGCATGCCCCGGCACGGGTTTCAGCGATACTTGCCGAACCTATCCGCGACCAGGATCACGTGCTTAAGCTGGCCGCTTCTTTAGCCCAGGATCTCATGCCTCTGCTTGAGCGGGACGGCCTCGGGGCCCGGGCCTTAAGCCTGAGCCTGTTTCGCGTCGACGGACAGGTACTGCGTATCGCCCTGCGCCTTGCAGCAGCGAGCCGCGATCCCGATCACATCATCAAACTCTTCGCGCTCAAACTCGATGCGCTCACCGAGGCTTTTGATCCAGGGTTCGGTTTTGAAGCAGCCCGCCTTGAT
>JAKAVI010000341.1 GCA_021817355.1 Pseudomonadota bacterium
ATAATCGATGTGATTGTTGAGCGTGGGGAACATCGAATAGAAAAGCTGGGTGCCATCCCACCTGCGGGTCGAGTACATCGCGCCTGCGACCCATTTCAGTGGTCCACGCGTATTGGACTCAAGGCGTAGTTCTTCAGACAATTGCTTACTGTGCAAGCCAAAGGTCGACTGGAAGAAGTTGAGTTCCGTGTTGTCGTAGTCGTTATAGCTATAGTTCCAGTTACGGACATAGCCGGTGACGGAGACGATGTCGAAATCACGTGCGCGGTAGCGGGTATTCAGAGCGATAAAGGTGTCATCCTCATAGTCGCCGCTCGGGAAATTGCGATAGACAACGAAGGGTTTGTTCGGCCCCAACGGATAAGGAAGGCCCGGGGTACGATAATCCCAACCGGGATAGCCGAAGAAAGTGAGGACATCGGTCGGCACCGAACCGTTCTGGCCGCCAACCGACGGGCTGCGATCATGGGTATAGCTCGCCATAAGATCGAAGCTGAGCCTAGGAATAGGCGTCCAGACAAGCGTGCCACGCACCGTTTTGATATTGTCGCCACCCAGACGCCTGGGCACTGGCGGCTGACCGGGCGGTGGTTGATAGGCGTTTTTGTAGGGCCCATCCGAATACTGGCTCGAAAATGCAATGCGGGCGGCAAGAGTGCTGTCGATCGGCAGATTGACAGCCATGAAGTAATCCTGCCGGCCATAGCTGCCATAGCGCGCCGAGCCCTCGATCCCAAAGACCTTCCCTGGCTTTTTGGTCGTGACGTTGATCACGCCAGCGATGGTGTTTTTGCCCCAGAGCGTGCCTTGGGGGCCTTGCAGGATCTGAATGTTGGCAACATCCAGCATGTTGGACAGAGCGCCGACATTACTGGGTTCGAAAACGCCGTCCACTGAGATGGCAACAGCCGGATCCTGACCAAGATCAACCCCTTCGTAGCCAACGCCGCGCGAATAGATCACGGCGGCATTGCGATGGATCGCCCCCACGCCCTCGATCAGGAAGTCCGGCGCGACATGATCCAGATCGGCCAAATTGTGCACAAACATCTTGGAAATTTGCGCCGCGCTGACCGATGTCACTGTGACGGGCGTCGTCTGGATTGATTCGCGACGCATCTCCGCGGTGACCATGACGGTCTCGATCTGATGATTATTAGCCTTAGCGATTTGCGTCTTTGCGTTCGATTGGGTTCTCCCCGTCTGTGCCTGCGCTGTGCCCGAAAGGACCAATGCGCCCAAAATGGTACCGGTCAACCAAATTGATCTCGCTGTCATTGCAGCTACGCCCCCTGTAAATTACTCCCTCACGCCGCACGTTTGGCGTCACGGCGTGGTCGCGCCGACATTCCAACGCACTTAATAAAATGCTATGGTTCCTCACGTTCTGAGCGCAAACGAAAAAAGTTTGAAAGCTAAGGAAATTCCGTTGGTGTCGTTGTTGCAATGCAGCAAATGCGGATTTGAGCCAGGAGGTCGTGCATGCGCCGCCTGCCACCGCTAACCGCACTGCGTGCCTTCGTGGCCTTTGGGCACGAAGGCAACATCCGTAAGGCATCCGAACAACTCAACGTGACGCCGGCCGCCGTTCATCACCAAATCCGGCAACTGGAAAAACATTTGGGCGTCGAGCTCGTTCTGGCTACCGGAGGCGGGGCCGTTCTGACCAAGGCGGGGCGCGAATTCCACCATCATGTCGCTGAGGCTTTCGACAGGATATTTGCCGCCGTCCGCCTGGTGGAGGGCCAGACGCCAGAGAAAATCATCCGCGTCCACAGCCTGCCGAGCTTCGCCAGCTGCTGGCTCGTTCCTCGTCTAACCGACTTTTACGCCCACAACCCGGGGATTGAGGTCGAGGTCAACACGGTCGGCGACCTCGGTTTTCCGACAGGTCTTATCCGCAGCACCGCCGACGTCGCGATCCGCGTGGGCGCCGATGATCACGCCTGGCCAGGCCTGGTCGCCGAAAAACTTGCCCATGAAGACATGTTCCCGGCCTGCGCACCTCATCTTTTGACCGGTCCCAACGCCCTGCGCACACCAGCGGACCTCGCCCATCACACACTGCTTATCGTATCACGGCGCCCGGAAGGCTGGCCCGAATGGCTCTCGGCAGCCAATGCCGCCGGCGCCCATATCGGCAATATTGATCCTGATCGTGGCCTCAAGTTTGATACGATTCAGCTCGCCACCACTGCGGCCGTCGAAGGCATTGGCGTCGTGATAGGGCGCACGCCACTCGTCAATCATTATCTCGAAACCGGCCTTCTGGTGGAGCCGTTCAATCTCCGAGTAACAAGCAAAAACGCGTATTGGCTTGTCTACCAGAAAGACGCCATCGCCTCAGAACCGATTCGGCTATTTTGTTATTGGCTGTTCCGAGCCTTGAGGCAGGAAGCCCTGCCCCAAGAGGTTGGCTGATCAGAGCATTTGCAATAGGCCCGGCTTTATTCAGCCGGTTCCAATTCCACAGCACGCTTCCTGCCGTTTGCGTCAACGGGCTCATGGCGGACGTCGATCTTCGGGTCAAGTGCCCGCGTCCAGCATGCAAATTCCAGGCAGATACCATCCGGATCGAAGAAGTAGAATGAGCGCACGAAGGTTGAGGGAGAGACTATCTCGCTGACCTGGCTCTCCGACTCATCATGGTTCATGATCCGGCTGACACGCACGCCGCGCGCCTGTAGTTTCTGATAATATTCATCAAATCGCTCTGCCGGAACATTGAAGGCAACGTGGTTCATCGAGCCATGGCCGGACGCAATATTTCCCTCCCCAGGCAAACATGCTGCCGCCGATACCCCTGGGGCAGCTTTTGCTGCGTTCGGAAACCAGAAAAAGGCCAGCGCATCGCCATTGCCGATATCAAAGAAGAAGTGCTGCCCCAGGCCACGCGGCAGATCGAGCGTCTTGATCAGCGGCATGCCAAGGACGTTGCTGTAGAATTCCACCGTGCGTGCCATGTCCTTACAGACCAGCGCCAGATGATTAATCCCCTGGAATTCAAATATCTTGTTTTCCGCCATCGGCATGGATGTCCTCCCTTAGTTCTCGTGGCGACACCCTAGCACTTTCCGCCCGGTTTGTACTAGATAGGACCCTAAGTAATTTTCCGCACCATGCCGCAGTGCCGAAAGGGAGGACACAACAATGCCAAGATTACGTCAGGTTGGACTTCAAAATGCCGCTCCGAGCATCAAGAAGCAGTACGAAAAGCTGTTCGGCAGTCGAGATCCGGTCAAAGAGCCTGGCACGGCAACCGGTACGCCGGGCAATTGGTGGACGGTCTTTGCCCTGGTGCCTGCGGTGTTCGATCATGCGGTCGCCCAATTCGGCATGTTTGGCATGTTCAGTGACACCTGCGTCAGCAAGCTCGATCCACGCTTGCGCGAGCTTGCCCTACTGCGCGTTGGCTACACAGTAGGAAGTCAGTTTGTTTTCTCGCAGCACTGCAAGGCCGCGCGTCGCCAGGGCGTTGCAGAAGACAAAATCGCATCTATTCCCAACTGGAATGTCGCCGAGGTCTATTCGCCCCTGGAGCGAGCCACGCTGGCTTTCACCGATGCACTCATCCTTGAGCGTGGGCGGGTCAGCGATGCCACATTCGAGGCTCTGCATAGGCTGATGTCTGACGAAGACATTCTCGAGCTAAGCTATCATGCCATGTGCTACAATACGCACGCCGTGATGTGCAAAGCACTTCGGCTCGAATTTGATGATGTGCCTGAGCGCATCCGTGAAGTCCCCGTACCGCAGGGCGGCGGTCTTGCCGCTGACTGGGCCGGTACTGCATGGCTCAAAGACGCATGAGCCTCACTCTCGTCGCCTTTTCCGGCTCGTTGCGGCGTGACTCCTATAATCGCCTCCTGGTCGAGCACGCCGCCTCCGGCGCCGAGCATGCGGGCGCCAAGGTCTGCCGCGTCGCCCTCAGGGATTTCGAACTTCCAATCTATGATGCGGATAGCGAACGCGAAGTTGGCATGCCGCAAGGGGCCCGCGCGCTCAAGGAAATATGCACCCAGGCCGCAGGCTACCTCATCGCTGCTCCTGAATATAACGGATCACTGTCAGCCGCGCTCAAAAATGCGCTCGACTGGCTTTCTCGACCGCTGCCCGGTTCTGACGAAACTGCGCTTTCACTCACGGCTTTTCGTAACAAGGCAGCTGGCATTCTTTCGGCGTCGCCCGGCGCATGGGGCGGCGTTCGCGGGCTCGCCCATGTTCGCCAGATTCTAAGCGGCATGGGTGTTCTTGTAGTCGCCGAACAATTGGCTGTTCCGCGCGCCAGTGAAGCGTTCGACGCCGAAGGGCACCTCGTAGACCCCGCCCAACGAACGCTTGCCAAAGCCATTGGTGCCCGCACGGTTATGGTCGCAAATGCGCTTCAGAACTCGCCCTGAAAACGATATAGACCGCCTTGCGCATGTGGGTTGATAGAGCATTGCATCCCAAGGCCGAACGAAGAGAAGTGAGGCAAGGCTTGGGGTGATGGGGCGACACGCGGCTTAGTGTTGCACGGAAACACTTTATCCATCCCTGGTTGCAGATAGTTAGAAAACTAATTATTAGCGTAAGTCCAAGTCATCACGATAAATCGGAGGAACCCCCATGACAGATACGATACGCACCCTGGCGAAGAATTTCTTTGATGCAGTCGAGAAAGGCGACGTTGCGGCATTAGAACGTTTCTACGCGCCCAACGCCAGGATCTGGCACAACACCGACGGCATTGAACAATCCCCGAAGGATAACGTCGAGACCCTCAAGGGCTTTGTGCAGCGCATTCCCAAGCGTAAATATGACGAACGTCGCCTCCAGGTCTTTCCGGGAGGATTTGTGCATCAACACAAATTAAAGGGTGTGCGAGCGAAGGACGGTCAAAAAGTAGAACTCGACGCCTGCATCGTATGTCTGGTTGATGATGGTCGAATCACTCGGCTTGACGAATATTTTGACTCTGCCGCTGTCGCAAAGTTCCGAGCCTAATATTCGAGGGACCGTGACACCAATCCCCGCTGATACAACCAGGCGACCGAAACCCGTGTCCCCTCCCGCTGTCCCGGATTTGACAAAACTGGCGTCCGCGATTTAGCGAAACTGCTGTCCCACTTTTGTGAAATGCACAAACCGACAAAGGCGAGCTATCGCGCACCATGCCCTCAAGATTGCGTCAATTATTTACCCAATAATAGCTAGGCAATATCCTTTGTTTTGATGCATAAACTGTTGCGGACGGCCAGGCACTTGACTGGGACAATCTCGGTCAGCCTGTCGGCGTCACGTAGGTCATCAATCGCGAAAAGATCATCGCCGATTGTATCAGCGATTTCGCCGGTCTCGCTGCACTCACGCCCGACGAACAAGGCGCTGGCGAACGATCCCTGTCAGCGGGAACATACCTTGTGGGAGAAATTCCAGGAAGCTTCTCACCGCCTCCATACCTGCCGCCATGACGTGAACTCGGACGGCCTGATCTGGTAGCGCGCAAAATTTCCTTCGTGCAGGCCGAGCAACTCGTCCTCGGCCGTGTCGCGGAAGCGCTCGCGGTCTTTGGGATCGATATGCGCCTGCGTCCAGTCCTTCACGTGGGCGATGGCTTGTTTTTTATCCATGCGTCCCCGGACAACCGCAGCGATGACCTCGCGTAGCTCCTGCCGGTGGCGCAGCCGGAAGGGGTCCGGTTCGCCGAGAGATTGCCTGACCGCCGCATAGCGGTCTGCCGAGCGCTCATAGGCCCAGATAAAAACGTCCCTCAGCAATTCTACCCTGTTGAGTTCATACACCCCCAGCACCGCTTCGGTATAAGCGCCGCGCGGCACGCTCTCGAACGAGAGCGGCGAGAGATTGCCTTTGATCAGCGGGATGTTCGCGGACAGGCGCGACACCCGCTTATTGACATCATCGAACGGCTGCAAATACGGGATCTGCACCATGACGAAGAGGGCCTGCTCGAATGGATCGGTGATGGCCAAGGCCGTTGCGAGAATCTGGTCGAAGCATTCTTCGATCAGAAGCGGTACTTCGAGCGGGTGAATGACGGAGCGCTCGATGCCGACCCCGATATGGCGCAGCCTGCCCAACGCCTCCGGGTCCGCGAGCAGGTTGTTCGCCAGCAATGCGTGAAGATTGAAGATCGTGTAGCGGTTAAAGTCGATCTCATCCGCCGCACCGATCAGAAACTCGATCGCATCCTTGTGGTTGAGGATCATCTGCGCTTCAAGGCGCTGCTTGCCTTCCGCCTCCTCGTCAAGGTCGATGAGACGCTTGGTGTCAAGCAGCGAATAGGTGTTGCCCTCAAGGCGGCTTGAGTTCCACGACAGGTCTATCAACAGCCTGTTCAGTATCTGCTTCGCATGGGCGCCGGCCGGCTGCGCCACGATCTTCGGCGTACCGACTTCGCGCAGATGCCCCCGCTCTGCCGCGGTGAGATAGAAGGTTTCGTTCGGGCGATAGGAAGCGAGGAAGGCTCGGTTGTAGCCGGCCGGTTTGCGCGCCTCCGGCGGCTTGCGGACATAGGCCTGGATTTCACGGCCGGCAGCAGAGAGCGGCAAGAGTGCCTCGCCCTCGGCCCGCGCTTCCGCCCTGCCCGCGGCCACGCCCGCCGCTTCCCCTGCATCCGGCACCCGGTAACGCGCCCAGCGCCCTTCGCCGGCCATGACGAGGCGCCTGTCATCCACCATTGATTTGAGGCGGTATTGCAGGGTTCGGCGCGGCGGCGCGGATTCCAGCGCATCAGCGATCTGCTGTGCCGTCACCCCTTCGGGGCGGGCGCGCACGGCGTCCTCGATCGCCTGCAAATCCTCTTCCTGAATGCGCCTTGCCATGATGCCTCTTTTATTGCGTGAATAAACTTATACACGCAATTTAGCATGCGTATACGCAACTTTAAAGTCGTATGCGCAATACATAACTGCGCGTATCCCCTATTCTGCGCGTATATGCGTTATCTTGCGCATAGGATTATATTGCGCACAGCAGCAGCCCGCGTCGGTAGGCGGCAACTTCAGGGGAAGCGGGTGAAAACGCATGCCGCAGTGAGGCGTGCGAGGTATTCATCATCCCAGCCGGCGGCCTTGTGTTTCAGGGGTATGGAATCTTTGCTCGGAGATTTTTGGTACAGATTTTAAGTCGTGTATATAAATTTGTAACTAATTGCTTTCATTGAATATTTTATGATTTAACCGTGCTAATGTGCTAACCAATGTGCTAATTGCCATTTTTCCGCTCTCCCAAGGAGCTTGCCCAACGGGTGAAAAAGCACCGGACGCGGCGTCCGTGGCGTGTAATGGTAAGACATTGTAATAACTACATAATTCTAATAGTCGAAGATCGTCGTGTTAGCCCTGTGCTGATTTTTGTGCTGGGCGATCCAAAAGCCGCGGCTAGCCGCGCCAGCCCTCGGGGCGATGCTGCTGACACGCCAAGGACCTCTATTTTGCATTTTTAGCGACAAAACCTGCCAATTTACTTTGTTTCGTTACAACAACTGTTGACACATTTCAACGCCTAAGCTATTTTATAACGCGAAACAAAGGTTTTCGTGAGGTTTCGTTACACGAATGAGCATAACATTCCCCATCCGCTCGCTTTCTCCGCAGGAGAGCCGTGTCGTGCTCACCCTGACCGAGCATGGACGCCGCGAGGTGGCGCGGGGGGATATTATCAAGCTTCTGGCCGTAAGCCCGGAATCTGCTGACCATGTGATCCGGTCCCTGCGCCGTAAAGGCTGGCTCCAGCAGGCGAGCTGGGGGAAGTACCTCCTGATCCCGCCCGATCAGGGGCCGGAAGCGCTCGGCGAAGGTAATCTGTTGGCGCTCGCCAGCCGGATCGCTGAACCGCATCCTTATTATTTAGGCTACGGTACAGCCGCCACCCACTACGGCCTGACCACACAGCATCGCAGCACGATTTGGCTGGTCACGCCGGCACGCTTGCGCGACCGGCGCTTGAACGATTCCGAAGTCCGGATCGTCAATCCGGTACCGCGAAAGTTTTTCGGTTTCGAGCCCGTCGAGGTGCTCGGCTACACCGTCAAAATGTCGGACATCGAAAAAACGGCGATCGATTGTATCGACAGGCCGGAACTGTGCGGTGGCATTGGCGAAGCCGCCACAATTCTTGCGGCGGCAAGCCGCCGCTGCGACTGGAGCAAGGTTGCTTCCTACCTGCAACGGATCGACTCTAAGCCGCTCACACAAAGATGCGGATGGCTCGCCGATCATGTCGGCGCGGAAATCCCTGACGACGCGCACGCGCAAATACTCCAGCTCGCAAGCAAGAGCCGCAAAGCCTTCCTCGGCCCTAAGAAAGCCCCAACGGGCGCGATTGGCTATGACGAGAAATGGCATCTCACTGTCAACGTGACGCCAGCCGAGCTGCACGGTAGCGCCGGTCTCGGTCGCAAACAAAGCATCCGGAGGGATACATAGAATGCTGACGCGCCCAGAAGTTCAGCGTTACGCTGCCGCATCCGGGCTCCGCGACATTATGGTCGCAGAGAAGGAAGTCATTCTCACCTTCCTGCTCCAGCTTTTGTCCGAACGCGGAATTCTCGACCGACTCGCTTTCAAGGGCGGCACCTGCCTGAGAAAAATGATCATCGGAAGCCAGGGCCGCTTTTCCACCGATCTCGATTTCACGTCCTTGCAGGAACACGACCATGAAGACGTGATCCTGGAGATGATGCAGGCATTCACCGAACCGTTTCACGGCATACAGTTCGCCATCCCGGACAACAGCTACTATGAAACGCAAGACGGTCTGTCCTGGGGCGTTAATCCCACCTACGTCCACGACTGGAATCCTGGTGGGCAGAGCGAAGTAAAGCTCCAGATCAGCCGCCGCGAGACGCCGACGCTCGGCCCTGAACGGCGGCCTCAATGCGCGCAGAGCTATTTTCAGCGCCTGCCATTCACGCCGGTCGATATCAACTGCCTTGCGTTCCCCGAAATCATCGCTGAAAAAATCCGCGCCTGTTATCAGCGCAACAAGGCGCGCGACATCTACGATCTCGGTATGTTTGCCACACGCCCGCTCAATCAGCCGCTTGTCCGTCGCCTTGTCATCCTGAAACTCTGGCAAGCGCAAGACAGCTTCGACCCCGTCCGGCTCATGACAAAATTCGCGGACGGCCAGGCATTTGACTGGGACGATCTCGGGCAGCTTGTCCGCCGCACGCAGGTCATCAATCGTGAAAAAATCATCGCCGATTGCATCAGCGGCTTCGGGTTCCTCGCTGTTCTCTCGCCAGACGAACAGATGCTGGCGAATGATCCTTACCAGCGGGAGCGCGTCTTGCAGGAAAAGCTGCAAGCCGATCTGCCTCAATGACCAACGATGCAAACCCTAGCCACCCATCGGAACCCACACGCCTGATGCCGCCGCGTCTGGTGGGCGGAAAATCCCAACAGTCCGCGTCCTAATGGCCAAGAACAGAGACGAATTCAAGCCCGCGACCAAGCGGGCCATCGAGAGACAGGCGCGCGGCCATTGCTCCAAGCCGGCATGCCGCCGCCTGACGCGCGCTGTCAACTCCGATGGTTCCGGCGAAATTAGCATCGGGGAAGCGGCACACATTTGCGCCGCCGCGCCTGGCGGCCCTCGCTATGACGAAAGTATGACGCCTGACGAGAGAGGCTCCGCCCAAAACGGTATTTGGCTTTGTAAAGTGCATGCGCGCGCTGTGGATGCGAAGGATTCCACGTTCACCGTCGAAATGCTGCATGACTGGAAAAGGCAGACAGATAAAGATTCTTGGCGCAGCATCATGGAGAACGTCCCCTTTGGACTGGGGATGCAAGCGCCAACGCCCGACGAATTGAGAGATCGGTTGCGCGCGGCGGCGGCGGCCGATCTGGCGGTATTCCGGCGAACAGAAAATGGCCCGGCACGACTGTCGCGCTGACGCTCAAGGTCGATCATGTGGATGCGGCCCTGAGCACGCGCGCGCTCGCAAACGCCGGCACCACGCTCGATGACCTTATCCTTGTCGCGCCGCCCGGCATGGGAAAGACGACCACGCTCTTTCAGGTCGCCGAAGGCGTGTTGGAGATCGGGAACGGCACGCCACTCATCGTGCCGCTCGGTGATTGGGCCACCGATGGCGACGCGCTGCTCACGTCCATCTTGAAGCGCCTCGCATTTACCGGGGTTTCGGGGACAGACTTCCGTGCCGTCGCCGCCAAGCCTGGCGTCGTTCTTTTACTCGACGGCTGGAACGAACTGGACGCTACCGCGCGCGATCGCGCGTGCGCGCAAATCACAACCCTCAAAGCGGAACTACCCGAACTTGGCCTCGTGATTTCCACGCGCAAACAGGCCCTCGGCATTCCCTTCGCCGGCACGCGCGTCGATCTGCTGCCGCTCGACGACGAACAGCAGATGGAAATTGCCAAGGCGATGCGCGGCGAGAATGGTGCAAAGCTCGTTGATCAGGCGTGGCGGACGGCGGGTGTCCGCGAACTGGTGACCATTCCGCTCTATCTCACGGCATTGCTCTCGCTACCGGACGGCGCGCCATTTCCAGCGACAAAGGAAGAAGTGCTCCGGTGCTTTGTTGCCGCTCATGAACAGGTAGCTCGCCGCGCGGCTGCACTTCACGCCGTGGCGCACGGCTTTCAGCAGGATTATCTGGACGACCTCGCCGTGTGTCGATGGTGACGAAAACCTGCGTGTATCTGGTGAAATAGCGAGGACTATGGATTCTTGTTGGACAACGATTTGGCTTTCTCCGAGGGATTATCCGCGTAGTCCATGGGAGGGGCCCGCCCCGCCGCGCAGCGCCCCCCGCGCTTGCGCGCAGCGGCGGGGTGGGAGGGACCAGTGGACCCACGCGGGTAATCCAGGCCGCAAGATAGATAGGGACGGGATGATCGGATGAACCCAACAAATCTGGCGTGCTGCTCGGGAGATATCGAAGCTCGCACGCCAAGGTTCTTTCTTTGCTTGCGGTGTCGTTGCCAGGTCGTGATGTGTCGGCATTGCGATCGGGGTCAGGTCTATTGCGGTTCGGATTGTTCGGGTGCGGCGCGACGCGAAAAACAACGGGAAGCGCGGCGACGCTACCAAGCGACTGAACGTGGTCGGCGGCTTCATGCTGACTGCAGTCGCCGATATCGCCTCAAAAGCCATAGCGTGACGGATCAGGGTTGTTCGGTGCTTGCCAAGGCGTCGCCGAAAGCAATGGTCTCGTCCCTCGTGACCCACCCCATTGCGCCCAACGTCTGCGAGACTTTCTTTGGCTACGGTCAACGGGTTTCAGCCCGCTTTCGTCTCTGACCGGTCCGCCGTAAAACCCCACGCGCCATCCGACAGGCGAGGCTACCAGCCATCGTGCGCACCGGATAATTCACCAGATTTCCGCGCTTTTACGCCACCATTAACAATTGACCCGTTCTCGCAGAACGACAGGCTGGAACTGGCGTGAGGTGGGGCTTGTATATAATGGTTGGCATTAAAGGATTTATGTATGGCCAAACTCACAGGAACGCGACATGGTGATCCCGCCAACGAATTGTTGGCATTCTATCAGGAAAAAGTTCACGAGCTTGAGGAGCCTGGCCAATATTTATTTAGGGTGAGAGATGGGCCGCGCTATCCAACCTATATCGGAGACGACCCATAGAGGAATTCTAGGTCGACGCATCTCAAGCGAAACAAGAAGAGATGGTGCGGGCGGCCGGACTTGAACCGGCACAGGTCTTTCGATCCTACGGATTTTCATACCACTACGGCTTTCACCGCGCTCGCCGCTGCGCCTCTCGGCACAGGGCGCTTTGTGGTCTGGACTATCCCTTCACCATAGCCGTCGCTTTAGGTGCTGCCCGTCTAGTCTCTACACCTTCCCGTTTCCGGGATTGGCTCGGGATTGCCATGTGAAAGGTTTCCCCGACTTTGAGCAGTTCTGCATCGCGGGTTTCCCCGCGCGCACTCAATTTTCTGGTTTAAGTCAGGTGCGTCGGCGGCGGATAGCGCAGGGCAACAAACATTATCGAGCTGCATCGATCTGTCAGGCGACATGGAAAACTGACCCTCCGTCTGGAGTGGGCCCCCTAAGCTGGGGGGCATCGGTCATGAGCCATCCGGAAACCATGGGCTCCTGCCTTAAACGTAAGACCTGCGGGGGAGATGGGATTACGGCCGCAGCTCGAGGCCGTTTCGGGTTTAGGGGCGCACAGGATCCGGACGTTGGTGCGAGAACCCGCCATTTCCGGCCCAGCGACGCCGCGCCCACCTTGTCTTTGGCGGCCACATCCGCTACACCTCCGCGCTTTCCGAGCCCATCGCCGCAGGTCACTGGGCTAAATTATGGAAAATCAAGGACTTAGCGACATGCGCGAGACGCTCGAACTCAAAGCCGAACCCCGTTCCGGTACGGGCAAGGGCCCGGCCTTCCGGACCCGCCAGAAGGGCTTCACCCCGGCCATCGTCTATGGCGGCAAGGCTGCCCCCGAGGCGGTGATGCTCGCCAGCCGCGAGCTTGAGCGTCACGTCGGCGCCGGCAATTTCCTCACCTCGCTCTATATGCTCGAGGTTGAAGGCAAGAAAAGCCGCGTCATTCCCCGCGATGTGCAGCTTGACCCGGTCACCGACCGGCCGGTGCATGTGGACTTCATGCGCCTGGAAGCAGGCACCACCATCACCCTCGAGATCCCCGTTCATTTCAAGGGCAGCGATGTCTCTCCGGGCATCAAGCGCGGTGGTACGCTCAACGTCGTACGTCACGAGATCGAACTGATCTGCCCGGTCGACAACATCCCCGAATTCCTCGAGGCTGACCTCTCGGAGATGGAAATCAACGATTCGCTGCATATTTCGGCGATCAAGCTTCCCGAAGGCGTGCGTCCGACCATCGCCCGCGATTTCACCGTCGCCTCCGTGGTTGCGCCTTCTGCGATGCGTGAAGAACTTGCCAAGAGCGAGGCGGCGCCAGCTGCCGAAGGTGCGGCCCCGGCTCCTGCAGCCGAGAAGAAGTAGGCGGCCAGGTCTTCGTCTGCTTGCTGTCTGGCGAAAGTCACGCGGTTGAAGGAGACACTCCAGGGGCGCGTGTCTTCACCGACAAGCCCGCCGAAGAGATGAGGACGATGGCGCGTGAGGCCGACATCCCGCTTCTGATTGCCGGCCTTGGCAACCCGGGCAGCGAATACGCCCGCAATCGCCATAATGTCGGCTTCATGGCGCTTGACCACATCCATGCCCGCTATCGTTTCGCCCCCTTTAAGACACGCTTTCGCGGCGACGTCGCCGAAGGCAGCCTCGGTGGGCGCAAGACGTTTTTGCTCAAGCCCATGACCTTCATGAATGAGAGCGGCATCGCGGTCGGCGCCTTCGCGCGATTTTACAAGCTCCCCCTAAAGGCCATCGTCGTCATTCACGACGACCTTGATCTGGTCGGCGGCAAACTGAAGGTCAAGACCGGTGGCGGCGATGGGGGTCACAATGGCCTGCGCTCGATCACCTCGGCCCTCGGGCCGGACTACCGGCGACTGCGCATCGGCATCGGCCATCCTGGCGGCAAGGAGCGTGTCTATGGCCATGTGCTTGGTAATTTTACCCGCGCCGATGAAGACTGGCTCGAGCCCCTGCTTGCGGCGGTCAGCGAGGCACTCCCCAAACTGGCAGAGGACGATGACGCCGGCTTTATGAACAAGGTCACGGTCCTGCTTGCCCCACCCAAACCGGCGGCCCCAGGGCCTCTTTCGCCCAAAGGATGATCAGGCATGGGATTTAAATGCGGCATTGTTGGACTTCCCAACGTCGGTAAGTCCACGCTCTTCAACGCCCTCACCGAGACGGCGGCTGCCCAGGCTGCCAACTATCCCTTCTGCACCATCGAGCCCAATGTCGGCGATGTTGCGGTCCCCGACAGGCGGCTTGAGGCCCTGGCACAGATCGCGCAGTCCAAAGAGATCATTCCCACCCGCATTACCTTCGTCGATATCGCCGGGCTGGTGCGTGGTGCCTCCAAAGGCGAAGGCCTTGGCAATCAGTTTCTCGCCAATATCCGCGAGGTCGACGCCATCGTCCATGTGCTGCGCTGCTTCGAAGACAGCGATATCACCCATGTCGAGAACCGCATTGATCCTATCGGCGATGCCGACACCGTCGAGACCGAGCTCATGCTCAGTGATCTCGACAGTCTGGAACGGCGCATCGTTCCCCTCGAGAAAAAGGCCAAGGCCGGCGACAAGCTCGCCCAGGAGCAGTTTGCCCTGATGGCAAAAGCGGTGACACTCCTGCGTGCGGGCAAGCCCGCGCGCCTTGCTGAACTGAGTGCCGAAGAGCGCGAGCCCTATCGCCAGCTCGGCCTTCTGACGCAAAAGCCGGTCCTTTATGTCTGCAATGTCGAAGAAGGCGCGGCCGCAACCGGCAATGCCTTCAGCGCCCGTGTCGAGGCCAGGGCCCGCACCGAAGGCGCGGCCAGCATCGTCATCTCTGCCCGCATCGAAGAGGAACTGGCGCAGCTGCCCGCCTCCGAGCGCGCAGACTTTCTCGCCAGCCTCGGCCTTGAGGAGCCCGGCCTCGACCGCCTCATCCGCACCGGCTACGAGCTTCTGGGGCTCGTCACCTTCTTCACCGCCGGACCCAAGGAAACAAGGGCCTGGACCCTCACCAAGGGTTCGCGCGCGCCCCAGGCCGCTGGCGTCATTCACAGCGACTTCGAACAGGGCTTCATCCGTGCCGAAACCATCGCCTATGCCGATTATATCGCGCACAAGGGCGAGGCCGGGGCCCGCGATGCGGGCAAATTCCGCCTCGAAGGCAAGGATTATGTGGTCCAGGATGGCGATGTGATGCATTTTCGCTTCAACACCTGAGGTCATGTAGGTCACACTCTTGGGGCCAAGGCGCCACAGGAGGAATACATGCCCCGGTTGCAAGAGGTTGCGCGCAGCAAGGTAAGCGACAAGACCATCCTGCGCTATTACGATCTTCTCTTTGGGCCTGACCGGGATCCTGTCGCAGAGCCAGGAACCGCAACCGGTACACCCGGTAACTGGTGGACCGTGTTTGCCCTGGTGCCCGACATTTTCGATCATGCCGTGCGCGGCTTTGCTCTTTACCGCAATCCCGAACGCAAGCTCGATCCGGTGCTGCGCGAACTGGCGCAGACCCGCGCTGGCTGGGCGGTGGGCAGCCAGTTCGTCTTTTCCCAGCATTGCAAATCCTTGCGCGGACTTGGCGTTGGCGAAGACAAGATCGCCGCCGTGCCGTCGTGGCAGACCGCATCCTGCTTTGATGACAAGGAACGGGCAGTGCTCGCCTATGCCGATTATCTCGTCACGGCACGCGGGCGCATACCCGATGGCGTCTTTGCCACACTCAAGAGCTTCCTCAGCGATGAGGCAATCCTCGAGCTGACCTACATTACCGCGCTCTACGACATGCACGCGGTGATGAGCCGGGCCCTGCGCCTCGAATTTGATGACCGCGATGATCCCGTCACCGAAGTGGGCGCCCCTCAAGGCTTCAGTGCCCGCGATTTTCTCGATACCCGACAAAAGCCCAAAGCAGAGTGAGTTTTCAGGAAGTTCCTGACCGCCGGTTCACCTTGGACCGCGCCTCACTGATACAGACCGCCTGCTCAGCAGGGCCGGAGGCGTTGCGGCGCGCTTTATTAGACCCCTAGCAATCAGAAAATCTGGAGCATCCAGTTCGTCTGCCAAAAACACAAATTCAAGGACAACTCTATCCAAATCACAGATGCCACCCAGCCCACAAAAGCCTGAAAATCTGTTCATCAAAAGCCAGCGCCACTCTTAATAGAACAGGCGAAATGGTTCGACGAAGCCTGCACCATTTTTTCGTTGAACACTCGGCGAAGTCCAACTAATTACCAATTCGGACGTTTAGTCGGCAATGACAAACCCAAATGCTGAGTCCTAACTACTTGATCGTGCCTCTCCTGGAAGCGTTTTATTGGTTCGACGAGGGGCTGCAAAACTACCTGCGCCAACAAGGATGGTCCGAGGTCACCCGTCCACAGTCGATGATCATGGTGAATGTCGTTCTGGGCGTGACGAAATCCTCGGAGATCGCTCGCCGACTGGGGATTAGTCGTCAGGCCGTCCATTCCACCATCGAACAGATGGTCGCCATGGATCTTCTTACCCTTGAGGAAGACCCTAACGACCGGCGATCGAAGGTGATCGGGATCAGTCAGCTAGGCAACCGCCGGCGGCAGGATGCCCAACGGGCGATGAGGCATCTCACCAAAGAACTGGCACGGCGCATCGGCAAGAAGAATGTAGAAAATCTTATGACCGCGTTCGCGCAGGATTGGGGTGCACCTTTATCGAAATTTCCAAAGCCTGCGGGAAACCACAAATCCTAACCGTTCTCATCGCGGACGCGAAGCCGCCAGCATCCGGTCCCCGAACAGGTTTGACCACTGCTTCGGCGTCAGGGTCATACGCGCCGAGCCGTAGCTATTGGGCGCGCTGACATCACTGGCTCCAATTCCAGCCGCCACCGCAGGGCGAAGAGCAATCACATCCCACCAGCGCTTGATGTTCAAAAAATCTGAAATGTCGATCCCGATCAATCCGATCGCACGGATCCACGGCCAGCAGGCTATATCCGCAATCGAATATTCTTCCGCGAGATATTCTACCTCACCCAGCCGGCTATCCAACACATGGAGAAGCCGGCGCGCTTCATTC
>JAKAVI010000457.1 GCA_021817355.1 Pseudomonadota bacterium
GAACCCACGGTGGCGTCGCCGCCACGCCGGTTTTCAAGACCGGTGCCTTAAACCGCTCGGCCACCCATCCGTCGGGCCCCACTTACTGTTGGAAGCAGGCTGGCGCAAGGTCAGGGACGATATCGGCCGGGAACTGCCCTGATCAAGGCCACAGGGGAGCCTCCAACCGAACTTGTTCTTGTTTGCACGATCGGGGCATGCCTATCAGGCTGCGGCAGGAAGAGGCTACCGCCAAATCATGACCGGACATCGGTGGATCGCCCGGCAGCACATATTGGGGCCTGGGTTGCAGGTTGCTCAGAGGCACGAGGTACTATTTCACCCACGTGTCATTTATTACGCCAAAGTGATGATGGTCTGGGGAGGTTGAGTGGGCGAGGGCCTTTAAGGTAGCGTTCGAATCACCTTCGTCGAAGAGGGGCCTAGCGTTGCTTCGCCATGTACGAACAGTCCTCAGCGTGTGTGCGCTGGCGGCCCTCACGGCTGCTTGTGCAACGCAGGCGCCTGAACGAACGCCGCGATTGCGTATTCCGGCGTCAGCTGGAGTGTATAAAATCGGTCGACCTTATGAGATCGACGGTACTTGGTATTATCCCCGCGCGCAGCCTCATTATGACAAAACAGGGATTGCCTCTTGGTACGGTCCGACCTTTTATGGCAAGCATACGGCTGATGGCGAACTCTTTAACCCAAACGCCCTGACAGCGGCCCATCGGACCCTGCCTTTGCCGGTCAATGTGCGGGTAACAGATCTGGAGAATGGGCGATCTTTGGTTGTTCGGGTCAACGATCGCGGCCCCTTTGTTCAGGGGCGGATCATCGACGTGACACCGGAGGTCGCCAAGCTTCTCGGCTTTTACAGGAAGGGCACAGCCAGGGTTCGCGTCACCTATATTGGACCGGCACCTCTCAATCCCTCCGCTCCTGCCACCAACCAGACATCCGCTCAGATCGCCTCTGCCCTGCCTGCCGTTCCCACAGGGTCTGTTTCGGTTGCCCCGCTTTCTGGCGCACCGTCTGTCCCAGCGATGGGCGCAGCTAGCAACCAGGTAGCAGTCAATGCGTTGCCAACGGTCGTATTGCCGCCGGATGATCAGGTTACGGGGGTGGTCTCCAAGGTTCCTGTCCCAGCGGTTACTCATATTTATGTTCAAGCTGGAGCGTTCATCAACTACTCGAACGCGGTGCGCTTGAAGAACCGGCTCAGGGCCGCGGGTCACCTCAAAATTTCTTCAATCGACATAAGGGGACGGCGATTCTATAGAGTGCGTCTGGGCCCATTCGATCGGGTTTCGCAGGCCGATGCTGCCCTTGGCCGTCTTACCAGGGCCGGCAGCAGCGATGCGGCCATTGTCGTCGATCGCTGATGTGAGGCTTACGGCTTTCGCCCGTTCAAGGAGTATGCTCATGCCAGGGTTTCGCAGCGCCGGTGCCATATCTTACATCCTGACCATTGGCCTCATGCTGGTGGCAGTCTTTGCGCCACCGGCTTCGGCGCAGATGGCAACCAATGCCGTACACGCTGTGCTGATGGATGCGCAGACCGGCCAGGTGCTGTGGAACAAGGACGGCGATCAACCCTTCCCTCCAGCTTCAATGTCCAAGCTGATGACCCTCGATATTCTCTTTGGTGAACTTAAGGATGGGCGGGTGAAGCTGTCGAGTACCTTTCCGGTATCGGCGAAAGCCTGGCAGACGGGTGGTTCCAAGATGTTTGTCCGAGTGGGCACCGAGGTTCCGGTACGTGACCTGATCAAGGGCATCATTATCGACTCGGGAAATGACGCATGTGTGGTTGTGGCCCAGGCCCTTGGCGGCACCATCCATGGCTTTGTCCGAATGATGAACCGCCGAGCCAAGGAGCTGGGCCTGAAAAATTCCCACTTCGTGAATCCGGATGGCTTGCCTGAGCCTCCCGGACAATTGATGAGTGCCCATGACCTTGCTGTCCTCGCGCGCGATCTTATCATCCAATATCCGCAATATTATCATTTTTTCAGTGAACGCAGCTTCACATGGAGCGGGATCACACAGGCAAATCGCAATATGGCGCTACAGTATTTTCCGGGCGCGGACGGTCTTAAAACCGGGTACACTCATGACTCTGGCTACGGAATCATCACCTCGGCGGTCCACAACGGACGTCGATTTATCCTCGTTCTTGGTGGTCTGCGCTACCCTGATCTCAGCAAATATCCCCCGCGCAAGAAGGACTGGCTGATCGAACAGCGTCGTGGCGAGGAAGCCGCGCGCGTGCTGACCCTCGCATTTCGTAACTTCCGGTCCTACGCTCTATTCCGCGCGGGGCAGCAGGTGGGAGTAGGCGATGTCTGGGCCGGTAGCGACCCCACTGTGCCGCTGATTGTCAAAGAACCGGTCACGGCGATCATGCAAGTTCACAGTCATCGCCATATGGTGGCCGCGATTGACTATATGGGTCCGCTCAAGGCCCCGGTGTTGAAGGGTGCTATGGTCGCGCACCTCAACCTCACGGCACCTGGCTGGCCAGGGATGTCGGTACCCCTCTATGCGGGTCGCACGGATTCGGCGACAGGGCTGTTTGGCCGCATGGCCATGGCAATGCGTGAGCTGCTGGGCCTGTCGCCTGAGCCAGCGCATTGACGCCGATGTCGGGCGGGCAGGATAAGCCATTCGGACGTCTGATCACTCTGGAGGGTGGAGAGGGTGCTGGTAAATCCACCCAGGCCCGCCGTCTGGCCGCGGCGCTGAAGGACCTGGGGCACGAGGTTGTCATGACCCGAGAGCCGGGTGGATCACCCGGCGCCGAAGAGGTTCGTAAGCTCCTTGTCGAAGGTGAACCTGGGCGCTGGAGCGCTTTGTCCGAGACATTGCTTTTATTTGCCGCCAGAGTTGACCACATTGAGCGAACAATCGGCCCGGCACTGTCTGCTGGCAGCTGGGTGATCTGCGATCGCTTTACCGATTCCACCTACGCCTATCAGGGCGTGGCGCGCGGTCTTGCCCGCGAGACCATAAGGCGGGTTGAGGCGGTATCGCTCGGTGATTTCAAACCTCATTTGACACTCATACTGGATCTTCCGCCGCAAGACGGGCTGTCGCGCGCCGCGGCGCGCGATGTCGTCGTCTCTCGGTTTGAACAGTTTGATCTCGCGTTTCATGACAGATTGCGCCAAGCTTTTCTCGATTTGGCCAGACGTGCACCCGAACGCTGCGCCGTGATTGACGCCGTCGGTACCGAGGGCGAGGTTGCGCAGCGCATCTGGACGACGGTTGCCGCCCGGCTAAAGGTGGGATAATGGCGCGCGCCGACAAAAACGAAGATCCCGAATTTGATCGGGTCCCGGGTCTTGCTCATCCGCGCGAGACCTTTGAGCTGATTGGCCAGGACACTGCCTTGCGCATTGCGGCAACGGCGATACGTCGTGCGCGCCCCCCGCAAGGGTTGCTGATTTGTGGTCCGCCGGGGAGCGGCAAGGCGACCCTGGCTTATCGCATTGCCCGCTACCTTCTCAAATATGGTGCCTCGGACGCAGGCCCTGCCGATCTTGCGGTTCCTCCCAACGATCCGGTGTCGCTGAAGGTTCTGACCCGGGCCCATCCTGGCCTGCTGGTGTTGACGCGCGGTCTAAACCCGGAGACAGGCAAGCCAATGACCGTGCTGTCGGTCAATGAAATCCGGAAGCTCGCACACTTTTTTGGTCTGACGTCGGGGGCTGGAGGCTGGCGGGTCGCTATCATTGATCCTGCGGACGAGATGAATGACCAAGCTGCAAATGCTCTTTTGAAGGCGCTTGAAGAACCTCCGGCGCGGTCTATTCTCCTGCTCTTGTCTCATGCGCCGGGCCGGCTGCTGCCTACCATTCGTTCACGATGTCAGATGCTTCCCATGCAATCTTTGCCCTCATCCCTGCTTGCGCAGGAATTGGCGGTACGCCAGCCACACCTCTCGGAGGATGACCGCGATGCAGTGGTTCAGCTCAGCGCGGGGTCGCTGGGTCTGGCGTTGATGCTGACACAGGGTGACGGACTTTTGATTGCCAAGGAGGCGCAGCGGTTAATCGACCGCGCGGCCAATCCGGATCTTCTCGAGCTGTTTGCGCTTGCCGATCGCGTTGGCCGGCTGAAGGATGGTCTTGCGAGACTGGGCGAGGATCTCATATTAAATCTGAGTGCACGGATCGTAGCGCGCGCCCGTGCCGAAGGCCACACACTCAATCCCTGGGTTGAAGCCTGGGAAAAGCTGCGTCATGCGTTCGAACGGAGCGCCACGTTGCATCTGGAGCCGCGCCAGACAATTCTTTCGGCTGCTGCGCTTTTAAGCGAGGCCGCCCGAAGCGGAAACCTTTAATGCTTGTTGACAGTCACTGCCATTTGGACTTCCCGGAGTTTGCAGCTGAGCTCGATGCGGTGGTGGCGCGCGCCTCGGCCCGTGACGTTGGCGCCATGGTCAGTATCGGCACAACGCTGGCCCGCTTTGCCAATGTCGTTGCCGTCGCGCAGCGCTTCTCCCAGGTTTGGTGCTCGGTGGGAATTCATCCTCATGAGGCGGAGATGGAGCCGCTGACCGGTGCCATGCCGTTGACCGAGCGTGCCGCCCATCCCAAGGTAGTCGGTATCGGCGAGACAGGGCTCGACTACTACTACGCGCATGCTCCGCGGCAGGCACAGATACAGAATTTCCGCTGGCACATCGCGGCCGCCCGCGAACTTGACTTGCCGCTGATCGTTCACACCCGCGATGCGGACGACAAAACCATAGAAATTCTTCGCGAGGAGATGGCCAAAGGAGCTTTTAGAGGAGTGATACACTGCTTTACTGGCAGTGATGCGCTGCGTGATGCCGCGCTCGCGCTTGGCTTTTACATTTCAGTCTCGGGTATCGCCACCTTCAAGAACGCCGGAGCACTGCGCGAGACTTTGCGTGAGGTTCCACTGGAACGGCTTTTGGTGGAGACCGATGCACCTTACCTTGCCCCTCTGCCACACCGGGGCAAGACCAACGAGCCGGCCTTCGTGGCGCACACTGCGAAGGTTTTGGCCGAAGTCAAAAATGTCGCTGAGCAGGAGCTGGCGACGGCTACGACAGATAATTTTTTTCGTCTCTTCCGACGTGCTCAGAGGCCACTGTGAGCGCGACCCTCGAAGTTATTATCCTGGGCTGTGGCTCTTCAGGTGGCGTGCCCCGGCTTGGCGGTAGGGATGGAGCCGGCGACTGGGGCGCCTGCGACCCCGGAGAGCCCAAGAACCGGCGCCGACGCTGTTCCGCGTTGCTGCGCCGGCGCAGTGATGCGGGTGTGACCCAGGTTCTGATTGATACCGCGCCGGATATGCGCGAACAGCTGCTTGATGCACGGGTCGGGTATCTGGACGGGGTTGTCATCAGCCATGATCATGCCGATCAGCTCCATGGCATTGATGACCTGCGGGCCCTGGTACTGAGTCAGCGGCGCCGTGTTGACCTTTATGCGGATGCGATCAATTTTGCCGGAATCATGCGGCGTTTTGGCTATATCTTCGAGCGCCCCACGGGCAGTGACTATCCGCCCATTCTTAATGGACATGTGCTGGCAGAACCCTTCAGCCGCTTCGAGATCGATGGCGCCGGGGGTCCGATCCCTATCCTTCCCTTCGAGCAGGAGCACGGCAAGGTGCGGTCTTTGGGCTTTCGTTGTGGCGACTTTGCCTACTCGCCGGATGTCAGTGCCCTGTCCGACGAGAGCTTTTCCTGCCTTGAGGGACTGGATTGCTGGGTGGTTGACGCCTTGCGCTATACCCATCATCCGACCCATGCCAATGTCGAAACCGCACTGAAATGGATTGCGCGTGTCAAGCCGAAGCGGGCCGTGCTGACGAATTTGCACCTTGATCTGGATTATCATCAGCTCAAAAGCGAACTGCCCGCGGGCGTCGAGCCTGCCTATGACGGCATGAGCCTTCACACTCTGCTCTGAGGTGACCCAAGGCCCAACCGGGTGCCTGTGGAGCTGGCTCGTCGCGCTGCCCCAACTGGCCGGTGGCGATAATAAAACGGGCGGCGCCATGAGCACCGCCCAGGTCCCAGTCTGCGTCCCCGTCAGCTGCTCCGGCGGCGGCCTTTGGTAACCGGAGCTGAACGGCCGAGGCCGATTTTCTTGGCAAATTCCGAACGCTGCGCAGCGTAATTGGGGGCGACCATCGGGTAATCTGCCGGCAGACCCCATTTGGCACGGTATTCGTCAGGGGTCATATTGTAACGCGAGCGCAAATAGCGCTTCAGCATTTTCAGCTTCTTGCCGTCTTCAAGACAGACAATGTATTCGGCGTTGACGGACTTCTTGACCGGTATTGCCGGTTTTTGAGCAGTCTGGACTTCGGCCGGCATGCCAGACGTCAGCCCCCCCAATGTTGCATGAACGCTCTTGATCATGCCCGGAACTTCCGAGACCGGTATTGGATTGTTGCTAACATAGGCGGCCACGATATCGCTGGCTAATTTGAGCAGATCGTCGGCCTTCGAAAGGTGATTGTCGGTCAGACTGGTCATTTATTGGTCCCTGGACGGTTGCATGAGAAAAACTTAGGTTCAACCTGCATTGGTCAGTTAGGTTTGTAAACCAATATAACGAAAAGGCTACAAGTCAACCTATGAAACATTTTAATATCAAAAAATGCTAGTCCTGTTGCCGTGTGGGTTATGTGAGTTCTTCATCTGTCATTCAAACAACCCCACGATGTGCCAAAATCGCATAAGCAAATGTCTTGGTGTTGCTCCGCCTATACTCAAAAATTTGCATAACATCCTATGGTTGTGCAATTGGCGTATAACAATATTGATAAGAGGGGACGCCCCGGCAATGCTTGGGCGTTCGCACCCCTAGATTTGGTGCGCAGGAGCCGCTACACACCCGTCCCATAGAGGTTGTTGGGAGCGTGCCGCGGTTAGGCGGTGCCGAGCGGCCCCAATAAAGCCAAGAGGCGTTATGATGGCAGCGATGTCCGGTGCGGTTCAGCCGCGGAATTCCCAGTTTTTTCGCCAGACTCTGCATGGGGCGGATCCGGAGCTGGCCGCCGCCATCGATCAGGAGCTAGGCCGCCAGCGCGAGAAGATCGAACTCATCGCCTCGGAAAATATTGTCTCGCGTGCGGTCCTGGAGGCCCAGGGTTCCGTGCTGACCAACAAATACGCCGAAGGCTATCCCGCAAAGCGCTATTACGGCGGCTGTGAGTTCGTGGACATCGCCGAGACCCTGGCGATCGAAAGAGCCAAGCGGCTGTTTGACTGCAGCTACGCCAATGTCCAGCCCCATTCCGGGGCGCAGGCAAATCAGGCGGTATTTTTCGCCCTGATGCAGCCTGGCGATACCTTCATGGGTCTCGACCTTGCGGCGGGCGGGCATCTCACCCATGGCTCACCGGTCAACCAGTCCGGCAAGTGGTTTCGTCCGGTCTCCTACGGAGTTCGCCGCCAGGACCATCGCATCGATCTGGACGAGGTGGCGGCCAAGGCCAAGGAACACCGGCCCAAACTCATCATTGCCGGTGGCTCGGCCTATCCCCGCATTATCGATTTCAAGGCATTCCGCGAGATCGCAGACAGTGTCGGCGCCTATTTCATGGTCGACATGGCTCACTTCGCGGGTCTGGTGGCTGGCGGGGTCCACCCCAATCCCCTCGATTACGCCCATGTTGCCACGACAACGACGCACAAGACACTGCGTGGACCGCGCGGCGGCATGATTCTCTCCCGCAATGCCGATCTGGGTAAAAAGTTCAATTCGGCCATCTTCCCGGGGCTTCAGGGCGGGCCGCTGATGCATGTCATCGCGGCCAAGGCAGTCGCCTTTGCAGAAGCCCTGAGGCCCGAGTTCAAGGATTACGCGCGCAGGATCGTCGAGAACGCCAAGGCCCTCTCTGAAGCCTTGCACAGCCAGGGGCTTGATATCGTTTCGGGTGGAACCGATACCCACCTCATGCTGGTTGACCTGCGCCCCAAAAAGGCCAAGGGCAATGAGGTGGAAAAGGCTCTCGATCGGGCCAACATCACCACCAACAAGAACGCCATCCCGTTTGATCCGGAAAAGCCGACCGTGACCTCGGGTATCCGACTGGGCTCTCCAGCAGGCACAACCCGCGGCTTCGGCCCCGCCGAATTCCGCGCCATCGGACAGTGGATCGTTGAAGTCGTCGATGCGACCGCACGCGCCGGTGCCGGCGGTGACGCGCAAGTCGAAGCGGCAGTTCGCGCGCGGGTGCTCGAACTGTGCCACCGTTTTCCCATTTACGAATAGGAGCAAGGCCATGCGCTGCCCGTTTTGCGGCCATGACGACAGCCAGGTAAAGGATTCGCGCCCAAGCGAGGACAATTCTGCCATCCGGCGGCGCCGGCATTGTCCGGCTTGCGGCGGACGCTTTACCACCTTTGAACGGGTGCAGCTGCGCGAACTCATCGTCATCAAAAAGAACAACCGCCGCGAACCCTTCGAGCGCGACAAGCTGGAACGCTCGATCATGCATGCGCTGCGCAAACGCCCGGTCGAACCGGAGCGCGTTGATCGAATGATTACCGGAATTGTCCGTCGTCTCGAAAGCATGGGGGAAAACGAAATTCCGTCGACCATGATTGGCGAACTGGTGATGCAGGCCTTGGCCAGTCTCGACAAGGTGGCCTATGTGCGTTTTGCCTCGGTCTACAAGAACTTTCGTGAAACCAAGGATTTCGAAACGCTGATAGGGGCCCTGTCCGGCGACAAGGACTAGAGGACAAGGGTCAACCCGGCGTAATTGTGAAGCCGAAACGGGCGCGCGCCCGTAAAGCTGTCTGACCATCCAGCGCCGGCTGCCGGGGTTGGGTCCTCTCAGCCTAGGGTGCCTGAAAGAGGGTTTGAGCCGCAATCATGAGCCGCCACTGGCAGGACCTGCGCCATATGCGCCATGCGCTTGTGCTCGCTGCGCGTGGACTTGGCCAGGTCGCTCCCAACCCTGCCGTGGGCTGCGTCATCGTCGCGCCAAGCGGGCAGGTGGTTGGCCGTGGCCGGACGGGGCCAGGAGGCAGACCCCACGCCGAAACCCAGGCGCTGGCCCAGGCAGGGGCGCGCGCGCGCGGTGCGACCGCCTATGTCACACTCGAGCCCTGCGCCCATGTCGGCCATACTCCGCCTTGCGCGGGAGCGCTCATTGACGCCGGGATCGCGCGGGTTGTGGCGGCTCTTCAGGATCCTGATCCGCGGGTGAAGGGGGCGGGGTTTGCCAGGCTGCGTGAGGCTGAAGTAGAAGTAGAAACAGATGTATTGGCGGCCGAAGCTCGTAAATTAAATCAGGGATTTTTGTTACGGATTGAGCAGGGCCGCCCGCTCGTTACGCTCAAGATCGCCCACAGTCTCGATGGTCATAGCGCAGCGGCGTCCGGGGAAAGTCAGTGGATTACCTCGGAGGAGGCCAGGCGTTATGGTCACATGCTGCGCGCGCAGCACGATGCCATCTTGGTCGGCATCGAAACCGTGCTCGCCGACGATCCGCTGCTGACCTGCAGGCTCTCGGGTCTTGAAGGGCGCTCACCGCTTCGGGTGGTACTCGACAGCCGCTTGAGACTTGGGGAGAGGTTTCGGCTGGCCCAGACCGCCTCTGCAGTACCAAGCTTGGTGTTTACCACCTCTGCCGAAGCCCGTCCCGGGCTCAGCGAACTGGGCGTCGAGGTTTTGCCGGTTGCTGGCGAGGCGCGTGGCCGACCCGACATTGACGCGGTGTTGAGTAGCCTTGCTGCGCGTGGCATTACGCGCCTGCTCGTGGAGGGAGGCCCCAGCGTGCAGGCGAGCTTCATCAATCGGGGCAGGGCGGACCGTCTGGAAATCTTTAGCGCCCCGATGCTGCTGGGAGCAGCCGGTCGCAGCAGTGTGGGTGCGCTTGCGGCCCTTGGCCTCGAAGAAGCCCCGCGTTTTGTAAGGGAAAGTGTGCGGGTGTTTGGACCGGATCTGCTAGAAAGCTATTCGGCAAGGGCCTAAAAGAGGTTTCATGTTTACCGGAATCATCACCGATGTCGGCCAGGTACGTCACATCGAGACGCGTGGCGATACCCATGTTGTCATTACGACCCATTACGACGTTTCCAGCGTGGCGCTGGGTGCGTCGATTGCCTGTTCGGGAATTTGCATGACTGTGGTTGATCGCGGTTCGGCGTCCGATCGCTGGTTCGCCGTGACGGCTTCGGGCGAAACGCTCTCGAAGACCACGCTTGGTCGCTGGCGCGTCGGTGATCCTGTCAATTTGGAACGGGCCATGCGTATTGGCGATGAGTTGGGGGGGCACATTGTCACCGGTCATGTCGATGGCATCGCTGAGCTCAAGGAGATACATCCTGAGGGTGAGTCTGTGCGCATGACATTTGAAGCGCCCCTGGCGCTCGCGCGTTTCATCGCTCCCAAAGGTTCGGTGGCGCTCGATGGCATCTCACTGACGGTGAATGCGGTTGATGGCGCGCGCTTCGGGGTCAACATCATTCCCCATACCCAGGCGGTGACGAGTTTCAAGGCGCTGCGTCCTGTCCAGCCTGTCAATCTCGAGATCGATCTTATGGCCCGCTACGTGGCGCGCCTCATTCAGAGCTGAGCCATGTTTCACGATTATATATCGCCGATTGAGGACCTGATCGAAGACGCGCGCAACGGACGCATGTTCATTCTTGTCGATGCCGAAGATCGTGAAAATGAAGGTGATCTCGTCATCCCGGCGCAGATGTGTACGCCACAGGCGGTCAATTTCATGGCCAAATATGGCCGCGGACTGATCTGCCTCGCACTGACGGAGGAGCGTGCCAATACGCTGCGCATTCCGATGATGACGCAGGTCAACGGGGCGCCGCACCAGACCGCCTTCACGGTTTCGATCGAGGCCAAGGAAGGTGTTTCAACCGGCATTTCGGCCCATGACCGCGCCCGCACCATCTCCGTGGCCATTGATCCCACCAAGGGGCCAGACGACATTGTCATGCCAGGCCATGTCTTTCCGCTGGTGGCGCGTCATGGCGGCACCTTGGTACGCGCAGGCCATACCGAGGCCGCCGTCGACATCCCGCGTCTGGCCGGGCTTTATCCGGCCGGGGTCATTTGCGAGATCATGAATGACGATGGCACCATGGCCCGGCTGCCGGACCTGGTGCAGTTTTCCCAGCTTCATGGCCTCAAAATCGGGACCATTGCCGATCTCATCGCCTACCGTCGCCGCTACGACCATTTCGTCGAGCGGGCAGTGGAAACCGAGTTCGACAGCCACCATGGCGGGATGTGGCGGATGATGGTCTATGTCAACACCCTCGAATATGCCGAGCATATTGCGCTTGTGAAGGGCGATATTTCGGGGGATGAGCCGGTGCTGGTGCGCATGCACAGCCTTAACATCTTCTCGGACTTGCTCGGGTACAAGAATTACGTCCAGCGTGTGCTTGAAGAAAGCATGAATATCATCGCGCGCAAGGGCCGCGGCGTGGTGGTCCTGCTGCGTCAAAACCGGCCAACGTTTGTCTCGGATATCGTGCTGCGACGGGTGGCAGAGGATGGCGAGCGTGCCCGGATCAAGGAATATGGCGTGGGCGCGCAGATCTTGCTGGATCTGGGCATCAAGGAGATGATCCTCTTGACCGATACGCCCGAAAAGAAGGCAGTGGCCTTGAGCGGCTATGGGCTTAATATCGTGGCTACCCATCCCATTCGCGGGGGAGCAGCGTGAACGTCAAACCCAACATCCTGATCGTCGAGGCGCGATTTTATACGCACATCTCCGAGGCCCTTTTAGAGGGCGCGGTCGGGGCCCTGAAGGCGGCCGGGGCAGAGTTCGAGCGCATCGAGGTTCCCGGTGCGCTCGAAATTCCTCCGGCGATCCATTTTGCCGCCAAGGCGGGTGAGGGGGCGGGCCAGCATTTTGATGGCTATGTGGCGCTCGGCTGCGTGCTTCGCGGCGAAACCTATCATTTTGAGATAGTGGCCAATGAATCAGCGCGCGGTCTCATGGATCTGGGTGTCAATCATGGTCTTTGCATCGGTAATGGCATCTTGACGGTGGAAAGCGAGGACCAGGCGCTGCGTCGGGCGCGCCGCAGCGAACTGGACAAGGGTGGGGACGCCGCGCGCGCCTGTCTTGCCCTGATCGCGGTCCGTGGCCGTCTTGGAGGGCATCATTGACGGCCGCGCCTTCGCCGGAACCCGCTGATCCTGCTGCGCGCCGAGCTGCCCGTCTCGCCGCGGTACAGGCAGTCTATCAGATGGAGCTTGCCGGCAACGCCGCCGAGGACACCATCGAGGAATTCGTCGACCACCGTTTTGCCACGCCAAGTGATATTCCGGCTGGTCCTCCGGACCGGGAGTTCTTTGCCGACATCGTGCGCGGTGTGCCGCGCTTTCAGGTTGAGATCGATCGTGCCTTGGCGCGCTCGCTGGCAGCGAACTGGAAGCTTGAGCGAATTGATTCGATCGCACGGGCGGTTTTGCGCTGCGCCGGCTATGAGCTCATTGCCCGTCCCGACGTTCCGGGCAAAGTCGTGATCGACGAATACCTCGAGGTGGCGCATGCCTTCCTCGCGGGCGAGGAAACCGGCTTCGTCAATGCGGTGCTCGATCGTATGGCACGGCGTAAGCGGGCGCGTGAATTTGGCGAAGAGTCGCCTCTGGGTGAATTGCCCTTCTGAGCTGTCGCAGGAAAGGCGGGACGGCTCTATCACGACAGGAAGTCCATGAGCGCAAGGCCAGGTGAATTCGAACTGATCGCCGAGCTCTTCGCGCCCCTCACGCGCGGGTCACCCGCGGCGCTGGGTCTTCAGGATGATGCGGCCCTGGTGCGCCTGCGCGCAGGTCAGGAACTTGTAGTCACGAGCGATGGTCTCGTCCAAGGCGTGCATTTCCTGGCGACGGATCCACCTGACACCATCGCCCGCAAGGCGTTGCGGGTAAACCTCTCGGATCTGGCCGCCAAGGGGGCCGAACCCATCGGCTATTTTCTTACCTTGATGTTGCCCCAAGATCGCAGCTTCGACTGGATCAAGGCGTTTTGCGGCGGCCTTGCCAGTGATGGCGAGAGGTTTGACGTCCCGCTGCTGGGTGGCGATACGACGTCAACCCCGGGCCCCCTCGCCCTATCTGTGACCGCACTCGGTGTGGTGCCAAGGGGCGGAATGATTCATCGCTCGGGCGCCAAAGCGGGCGATCTCGTCTTCGTCTCAGGGACGCTCGGCGACGCCGGAGCCGGGCTGGAATTGGCGCAGACGGCCAAATCCGAGCCGGCAGAGCTGATCGCGCGGTACCGCGTTCCGGAACCGCGGTTGAGGTTGGGCCAGGCGCTGCGGGGCATCGCCAGTGCCGGGCTTGATGTCTCCGATGGCCTGATCGCCGATCTTGGCCATATCGCCGACGTCAGTGGGGTCGGCATTGTCGTCGAAGCCGAGCGTCTGCCGCTTGCCCCGGCTGTGCGTCGCCTCTGGGGGCAGGAGGCGGCGGTGCGCGCGGCCGTCTGCGGTGATGATTACGAACTTGCCTTCACTGCGCCCGCTACCCAGCGGGCAAGAGTGCTGGCCGCGGCAATGGCCACCGACACTGCCGTAGCCGAAATCGGGCGGGTGGATGGGAGCTCCGGCGTCAGCCTCCTGGCTCAGGGCCGTCTACAGCCTCTGGCCAGTGGTGGCTGGCGCCATTTCTAGCGCTGCTAACCCTCTGTTAGGCGGCAGCCGGCAAGATGGTGTGATGCGCCCGCTCCTGGTCTTTGTGCTTCTGCTTCTTGCTGCCGCGGCCCTGCCTGCGGCCGCCAAGCCTGCGAACTCGCATGCGGTTAACATGCCGATCCTGATCGCGCCCATGAGCAAGCAGGGTCGGCTGATCGGTTACGCCTACCTCAATCCCGTGCTGATGGCGGCAAGCGATGCCGCCGCATTGAAGATCCGCGACCTTACGCCATTCCTGCAGGACGCCTTTGTGCGCGATGTCAACGCTGCCTCCATTCAACAACAGGGGGCACAAAACATTGTGAATATCAAAGACTTGCAGGCGAGATTTCTGGCGGATTGCAGACGTGTGGTGGGGGACGCCACGGTCAGCGCGGTGAGCTTCAGCCAGGTTCAGATCGCCTGGATCGTGCCTGGCGTGGGCGTCACCAACCAGCCCCCGGTTTCGGCACCACACTAAATCCAAGCATTGCAAGGCCTAACCGCTTTTGGCATGTTCGCGCAACTTTGCCGGCCCTGCGAATCAGGCTGGTCGGCAGAGCTTGCGATTTTGGGGGAAGCGGTGCGCGGCAAGCGGCCGGCCAACTCAGGTCATCCAGGAAAATTGGACCTTTCGGGGAAACAGCGATGAGCTTGGAGCTTGAACTGGTATTGGCGTGCGGGGTTCTCGCACTGCTGTATGGGGCATGGACCATTCGGTCCGTGCTGAGCATGAGCGCGGGAAATGCGCGCATGCAGGAAATCGCCGCAGCAATTCAGGAAGGCGCCGCCGCCTACCTGAACCGGCAATATACGACTATCGCCCTGGTTGGCGTCGTGATCTTCGCGGCGGCTTGGGTGGTGTTCGGCTGGCAGGTGGCCATCGGCTATCTGATCGGTTCGACCTTTTCGGGCCTTGCCGGCTACATCGGCATGAACGTGTCGGTGCGTGCCAATGTGCGGACCACCGAGGCCTCCCGCCAGGGATTGGCGGCCGGACTTTCAGTGGCGTTCCGCTCTGGGGCCGTGACGGGCATGCTGGTAGTGGGACTGGGGCTTCTTGCGGTTGCCGGTTACTGGGCACTGCTGCGCTTTGTGTTCGGACTTGACATGACGGTCGAGCATGACGCGCGCACCATCACCGATGCGCTGATCGCGCTTGGCTTCGGTGCGTCACTGATCTCGATCTTTGCCCGTCTTGGCGGCGGTATCTTTACCAAAGGCGCAGATGTCGGCGGTGACATGGTGGGCAAGGTCGAAGCGGGCATTCCCGAGGATGATCCGCGCAATCCCGCCACGATCGCTGACAATGTGGGTGACAATGTGGGTGACTGCGCTGGCATGGCTGCGGACCTCTTCGAGACCTTCGCGGTCACCACGGTTGCAACCATGGTGCTCGCTTCGCTCGACTTCGCAAGTGCAGATCGCGAGCATCTCATGCTGCTGCCTCTGGCCATCAGCGCGATGTGCATCGTAACCTCGATCGTTGGCACTTTCTTCGTGCGTCTGGGGTCCTCAAACAACATCATGGGCGCGCTTTACAAGGGTGTGCTCGTCACGGGTGCCCTGTCACTGGCCGGGTTGTGGTGGCTGATCCGCTGGACGGTGGGTGGAATGCACCACACCCTGCAGACGGTTGCGGACCTGTCGTTGCAGATCACTGGCGCCGATCTGTTCTATTGCGGCATTGTCGGCCTTGCCGTTACCGGCGCTATCATCTGGATCACAGAGTACTACACCGGCACCAATTTCCGTCCGGTGAAGGTGATCGCGCGGGCCTCGGTGACCGGTCATGGCACCAATGTCATCCAGGGTCTTGCGGTGTCGATGGAAGCCACGGCGCTGCCGGCCCTGGTGATCTGCATGGGCATTGTGGCCTCCTTCGAATTTGCGGGGCTGTTCGGTATTGCCATCGCCGTCTCGACCATGCTGTCGCTCGCGGGCATGATCGTGGCGCTGGATGCCTTTGGCCCGGTTACCGACAATGCCGGCGGCATTGCCGAGATGAGCGGGTTGGAAGGTGATGTGCGCAAGACGACTGATGCGCTTGACGCCGTCGGTAACACCACCAAGGCCGTCACCAAGGGCTACGCCATTGGGTCGGCGGGTCTTGGCGCTCTGGTGCTCTTTGCAGCCTATACCCAGGATCTGACCTATTTCAGTCGCCATTCGGACGTCTACACCTACTTCGCCAATGTCGCGGTACCGAACTTCTCGCTCGCCGATCCGTGGGTTGTGGTGGGACTGTTCATCGGTGGCATGCTGCCCTATCTGTTCGGCGGCGTGGCGATGACGGCAGTAGGGCGGGCGGCTGCGGCCGTGGTCGAGGAAGTGCGTACGCAGTTCCGCGAGATGCCTGGCATCATGAAGGGCACGCAGAAGCCCAATTATGGCCGGGCCGTTGACATGCTGACCCGTGCGGCGATCCGCGAAATGATCGTGCCCTCGCTGCTGCCGGTGCTCTCGCCGATTGCGCTTTTTCTTCTGGTCGAGCGCTTTGTTGGTAAGACCCAGGCCTTCAATGCCCTTGGTGCCATGCTCCTGGGCGTCATCGTCACCGGGCTCTTCGTCGCGATTTCGATGACGAGTGGCGGCGGTGCCTGGGATAATGCCAAGAAGTACATTGAAGACGGCAATTACGGTGGCAAGGGTTCGGACGCCCACAAGGCAGCCGTGACCGGCGACACCGTGGGTGATCCCTACAAGGACACCGCCGGCCCTGCCGTCAATCCGATGATCAAGATCACCAACATTGTGGCTCTTCTGCTGCTGGCGACCTTGGCTCACTTCTGATAGCGCACGAAGCGCTGCCTCAAGGCGCGGACGAGCAATCGTCCGCGCCTTTTTGCTGCGTGCAAAGGCGATGTCCATTCCTGGGGCGAGATTGTTGCGGTGTGCAAGCGCTGCGGCCGATCCAGGAGGGACCAGCCAGAGAGCCGGTGCCGAGGGGCTTGGGTTGCCTGAACCTAGTGGCCGCCGCCAGGATTACGCTGGTCTATGCCGCCGCCGGTGCCCTG
>JAKAVI010000343.1 GCA_021817355.1 Pseudomonadota bacterium
AGGCGCGGAGCGCCAGATCGTAGCGACCCGCTGCGTGCATGCCACGTGCAATCCAGGCGTTTCGGTAGCTATTCAACGTGAGCGCTGTCGGGTCATTGGGAAGATTATGGAAATCGCCCTCCTTGTGAAATGTCCGCGCGATAAACGACGTCAGTACGCGGGCTTCATATCCGTAGCCCGCTGAAATGAATGCAGTGGGCGCCTTATAATAGGCGTTGATGAAAGGACCGGCGCCACGAAAGCCTTCTTCCTCACTCACAAGCGGCAGGGCCCATTCAAAAGCCTTCCTTGCCTGCGCATAAAATCGGTCAGCCAGTTTCACAGTAGAACTCGCAGCTATGATCATTGATGCAATTGCTAATTTCCGGTGGCGCGAGGCTACCATATGTCTGAAATTCAATTGTCAATTGTCGGACAATCCCGCGAATAAATTATCGTCGGGAATTTTGGCTTAGCTAACTGGACCGCTAGGGACACGGGGGGCGTGAAATTCCCGGTAGAAAATGTCAATCCGGTGACAGACTGAAGCCGTCGATGCCAATTACTGTTGCGCACCTGTGCTTATTTTGAACTGCCCGCCGGTGAGCACTAAATACTGCCCATGCTTGCATAGCGGTGTCGGAATAATTATCGGACAGTATTTTTGCGGGTGCTTCCCCGCATGCGGAAAGAACCTAGATGATGAACTCGGAGCTGCCTCCTCCACCGCAGAAATTTGCCGGAAAGATCGGAAAAACCTATCTGGAGAGCGAACCCTTCTGGCAGGATCGCGTCCTACCTCCCCAAGGGGCTCCCAATGTCATCGTCATCGTCATGGATGACCTTGGCTTTGGGCAACTATCCTGTTTCGGCGGACCGATCGAAGCGCCCAGTATAGCGGGCCTTGCCAGGTCCGGGTTGCGGTTCAACAACTTCCATACCACGGCACTGTGCTCGCCGACACGCGCGAGCCTTCTGACTGGACGCAATCATCATTCGGTGGGGTTTGCTTGCATCGCCGAGCTCTCTACCGGCTATCCGGGGTATAACAGTTTCTTGCCCAAATCGGCAGCTACACTGGCCGAAGTGCTGCGGCAGAACGGCTATGCCACCTACTGTACCGGCAAGTGGCACTTGACACCTTCCCATGAAAGTACCCCGGCAGGGCCCTTTGAGCACTGGCCTCTGGGCATGGGTTTTGAGCGCTTTTACGGATTCATGCCGGGGCAGGTAGATCAGTGGCACCCGATGCTCGTGGCCGACAACCGGCGCATCCCTACGCCTGAACGGGAGAATTACCACTTCTCTGAAGATGTAGTGGATCAGGCAATTGGCATGATTAGGGATCATGATCAGGCCAATACCGGTCGCAATTTTTTCCTCTATCTCGCATTTGGCGCTCCGCATGCACCGTTCCATGCGCCAAAGTCATATATTGAGAAGTACCGGGGTCGCTTTGATGGCGGTTGGGATGAGCTGCGTCAAAGAACCTATGAGCGCCAGAAGGCGATGGGTATTATTCCGCCGAACACCGATCTCCCGGCCCGTGATCCGGGGATTCCGCCCTGGCAAAGTGTCGACGACAAGGCAAGACCTCTCTACAGCCGCCTTATGGAAACCTTTGCAGGCATGGTCGATCATGCCGACGCGCAGATCGGCCGCCTGGCGGCGGAACTGAAACGGTTAGGTCTCTATGAGGACACACTCATCGTCTTTATGTCGGACAATGGTGCGAGCGGGGAAGGCGGGGTTCATGGCACGCTGAATACCGATCGCATGCGCAGCCATGTGCTCATGAGCGTCGAAGAAATGTTGCCACGGCTTGATGAGATCGGCGCTCCAGGGACTGATCCTCATTACCCGGCAGGATGGGCGATGGCCGGAAATGCTCCCTTCCGGCGCTACAAGCGCGATACCCATCGTGGTGGCAATACCGATCCCTTTATCGTTCACTGGCCCGCTCGCATCGGTGACACTGGCGCAATTCGCAGCCAGTATATTCACGTCTCTGACGTCTACCCGACGATTTTGAACCTGTGCCACATCGCGATCCCGGCCCGCGTCAATGGAGTCGAGCAGAAGCCACTGGAAGGCGTCAGTTTTGCCAGAGCGCTCTTTGACGGGAGCACAGGTGAAACAAGAAGGATCCAGTATTATGAGATGCTGGGAAGCCGGGCGATCTGGCAGGACGGATGGACTGCCGTAACCTGGCACAAGCCCGGTACCGACTGGAAGGATGACAACTGGGAGCTCTATGATCTCGGCACCGATTATGCGCAGGCTCACGACCTGGCAAAGACGCACCCGCTAAAGCTGAGGGCGCTGGTCGACTCGTGGTGGCAGGAGGCTGACAAGTACCAGGTCTTGCCTCTGGATGATCGCCATGCGGGGCGTTACCTAGATCCGTCACGGCCGCGTGCCAGCCTGCCGCGCGAGGTCTATCGCTTCCATCCAGGCACAGCACCCATCCCCAATCAGGCCCTTCCGACATTCGTCAACTGTCCGCATAGCTTCACAGCCTATCTCCGTCTGGAGCAGGAAGGCGATGGCGGGCTGGTCGTGGCGCAGGGAGGCAATCTTGGTGGCTGGGCGCTGCTGATCGCCGACGGGCACGCACTTTATGTGCAGAACCATCTTGGCATGGCCATCCGTGCGTTGAGGACAGACAAATTACCTAACGGTCTGGATCTGAGGATCACCTTCGAATGGATACCCGAAGCTTTCGGCAAAGGTACCGCGCGCCTGCTGGTCAACGGCCAGGAACAGGCACGTGAAGAAGGTCTTATAACCTCAATCGGCGGCCCTTCACCGGTGCAGGAAGGGCTGCAAATCGGTCGCAGCTGGGGCCCAAGTATTTCGCCAAAACATTACCGCGGCAGCCTTCCCTTTAAGGGCATCCTTACGCGTGTGGAGCTGCGCACCAATCCGGCCGGCCGACCGCTGCCCACCCCCGAGATTCTCGCCATGCTGCGAGGTTGAAATATCCTCAACTCTCGAGGAGACCCGCGAGGATCTTCTGATCGATGACGATAATGCGGTTATAGTCGTTGCGAATTGCCCCGAGTCGTTCGAGATCAGACAGAAGCTTGTTCACGGTCTGCCGTGATGTGCCGATCATCGCCGCCAGAGACTCCTGGGAAATGCTTATTGCGGCTTCATGGGCAAGCTCGGCCGGCTGACCGTGGGTTCGCGCAAGCAGAATGAGGCGGGCCGCCAGGCGTGCGCGGGGCCCCCAGATCGCGAACTGTTCAAGGCCGTCAGTCAGAACCCGCAGCCGCAGACAGAGCATGGCAATGACCGCATCCAGCACCGCAGTATTCTCGTGCATCAGGGTCTGCAGCTGCTGGGCACTCAGCATCAGAGCTTCCACATCCGTCTCAGCGAAGGTGTCAGTCTGTGGCGCCCTCATGTCGAGGCAGCATCTCAGTCCGATCATGTTGCCTGGTTCCAGGAAAGCCATGACGAATTCCCGGCCGTCGGCAGAATTGACGGACATGCGGATTGATCCGGACAGAACAATATAGAAGGCGCGCTGCGCCTGGTCTGGTCCAGAAATGTTATGACCTTTACGGAACGATACGATTCGCCCGTGCTCAAGGATGGCCTCGAGGGCTGAACTCGATATTTCTTTGAGCATCGAGCCCGATTTACCTACCAGAGCCTGCAGTCGTTCAATCGGGATCTTTGTGCCCATGGATCCGGCAGTCCCCCAGCCAACCGGTCGAGCCTAGCAGGCCAACGTTTTGAAGTCGCGCGATAATTGGGAGGCGACGGGCTCAAGTGTGGGGCTGGTGGTGAAGCGGTAAGCCGGGTGGACCAATTTTCATCGCC
Organism: Pseudomonadota bacterium; assembly: GCA_021817355.1. Next base: position 3,811 of record JAKAVI010000343.1, read on the forward strand.
AATGGCCGCCTAGTTTACTTCCCGTGGCCTCAGACTGTCAGCTTCTTGATAGTCATGTCGTGTCTGCACTTCGCATTGTGCGTGAGCAGTCGAGCAGGGGGTTTGTAAGGCAATGAGTGATTCCGATCTGTTGAAGTCAGGTGATCCGGCTCATGGCTGGAAGGGAAAGATCGGGCGTACGCTGTCGCAGTCGACGCCGTGGTGGCGTCCGCCAGTACGTCCCCCGGAAGGCGCGCCCAACGTCCTCATCATTCTGCTTGATGATCTGGGCTTTGCGGAATGTGGTTGCTATGGTGCAGAAATTCTGACGCCCAATATTGACCGCCTGGCCGCTGGCGGACTGCGGTTCAACAATTACACCACGGTCCCCATGTGTGCACCAGCGCGGGCCGCGTTGCTGACCGGTAAAAATCCCCATTCGGTAGGAGTGGGCTGGCTCACGCACCACAGCCCCGGTTATCCCGGCTATCAAGCCGGAGAGATCAGTCTGGACGCGCCCACCATGGCTGAACTGCTGCGCGAACAGGGTTACTCAACCTATGCCGTGGGCAAGTGGCACAATACCGCTGACTATAACCTCTCGGCCGCAGCGGATCGTTCATCCTGGCCCCTGCAGCGAGGCTTTGATCGCTTTTACGGCTTTCTTGGGGCGGCGACCAACTATTTCTCTCCTGGCCAGATGGCTGAAGGCAATGAATTGCTGTCCAAGGACGCTTATCGCGAGGGCTTCTACGCCACCGACGATTTTGCCGATAAGGTGATTGAATGGATGAAGTCCCACCGGTCAGCTTGTCCAGACAAGCCCTTCTTCATGCATTGGGCGCTTAACGCGCCACACACACCCCATCAGGCAAAGCCTGAAGATATCGCCAAATACAAGGGCCGCTACGATGCGGGCTGGGATCAAATTCGGTACGAACGTTTCACCAAACAGAAAGAACTGGGTGTCATCGGCGCAGACTGGGAATTGCCAATGCATGCCTCAGGGACCCGAAGCTGGGACGAAGTGCCGGAAAATGATCGCGCGCTGATGTCCACCTATATGGAAATCTACGCCGGACTGGTCGACAATATCGATCAGAACATCGGTCGCGTTCTTGCCGCGCTTGGAGAACTGGGTGTTCTTGAAAATACCCTTATTCTTCTGACTTCCGACAATGGCGCGACCTCCATCGGCGGGGAGGATGGGGCGGCCTATTATGCCGAAAAGCGCGTGCTCAATAATGAGCCGCGGGAGCTTCTTGACCGCCTGCTGACCGAAGGCAAAATGGGGACTATTGAAACCGAGCCCGCCTATCCTAAGGGATGGGCGAATGCCGGTAATACACCATTCCGCTTTTACAAACGTACCCCTATGAACGGGGGTATCCGGGTCCCGTTCGTCGTCCACTGGCCCGCCAAGGTGAAGGATGCCGGAGCCATTCGTCAGGAATGGGTGCATGTCACCGATTTCCTGCCAACAGTGATGGATATTCTGGGCATTGAATATCCCAAGCAGGTCAATGGTTATCGCACTCGGCACGTGGATGGAGTGAGCTTTCTGCCACTGCTCCTCGACGGCAAGGCGAAGACACAACGCACGAGCCAGTACTATGAACTCGAAGGTAATCGCGGCTATGTGTCGGACCGGTGGAAAATTGTCTCGCTGCAGCCCCCTGGCGCCAAAATCGATCTTGAAAACTGGATGCTCTTTGACCGCGAGGCCGATCCTACGGAAATACGTGATCTTGCCAAGGAAAGACCTGATTTGCTCAAGGAGCTGGTGGAGAAGTTCGATGCGGACGCCTTCGCCAACTACGCCTACCCGATAGATAATCGCACGCTTCTAAAAGCCCTCTCGCACGATCCGCATCGGATCGGCGCGGTCAATCGTGCCTACACGTATTACCAAGGCGGTGAAAGCATACCAGCACTGCGCGTGAGCTTCCTGATTGCTGATCGCGATTATGAGATCACCTGTGCGTTCGAATACAAGGCTGGCATGGAAGGCGTACTTTTTGCCTTTGGCGATAACGCCCGCGGATTCTGCGCCTTCGTCAAGACAGATGAGCTTGTGACTTATTTTACCAACGGGCTCATGGTCAGGCGCGCGCTCAGGTTGCCGATTGCGCCAGGAGAGCAATTTCTGCGCTTCAGTCATAAGGCTCAAGGCGGAATGCGGGGGAACGCGTCGATCTTCCTCGACAACTCCGAGCACAAGCAGCCAGTCAAAGGCGAGCTGAATATGTCGCCGGCGATTCTGAAATTGACAGGTGAGGGCCTCAATGTCGGGCTCGATCGTCTCAGAAAAGTCTGCGCGGAATATGAAGGCCGCGGCACCTTTGCTTATCCAGGGCGTATCGACTGGCTGAAGATCGATCCAGGTCCCCAGGCGCCTGGCAGCATCGTCAACATTGCCGAAGAGTTGGCCCAGAAAGATTGGTGAATACTGGGCAACCTGACTTTAAGGAATTTGATCATTATGGCAAATGGTGACGGCAGGCATCTGCCTTATGAAGATCAGGCATTTCACGGTGTGATCGCCAACCGATTTCGGGACTCAAAGCCAGATTGGCCTTCTGCGGTGCGTCCTCCGAAAGATGCGCCCAATATCGTCATCATCCTGATGGATGATCTGGGGTTTGGTCATCTCAGCTGCTATGGCGGTCCGATTGAAGCGCCCAACATCGCTGCGCTGGCAAAAGGTGGGTTGAGGTACAATAACTTTCACACGGCCGCCCTTTGTTCACCTACCCGCGCTGCCTTGCTGACCGGGCGCAACCATCATTCCGTGGGCTTTGCCTCTATTCCGGAGGCGGCAGCGGGATTTCCAGGACACAACAGCTTCCTGCCGAAATCGGCTGCCACCATCGCCGAAATCCTTAAGCTCAACGGCTACTCGACCTTCTGTACCGGCAAATGGCATCTCACACCTACGGCCGAAGCCACGGCGGCAGGACCGTTTGATCATTGGCCGCTTGGTATGGGCTTCGAGCGATTTCATGGCTTTCTGCCGGGAGAAAGTGACCACTGGCATCCGATCCTTACGGTAGACAATCATCGCGTACAAAGGCCTGAGCGGGAAAACTATCATTTTTCGGAAGATATCGTGGATGCTGGCATACGCATGATCCGTGACCAGCAGCAGGTTGCCTCCGGGCGACCCTTCTTTCTCTACTTGCCCTTTGGTGCACCACACTGCCCTTTTCATGCACCCAAGGAATACCTCGACAAATATCGCGGCCGCTTTGACGCGGGATGGGACCAGATCCGTGAGCAAACATTCAAGCGTCAGCTGGAATTGGGAGTAGTGCCGCCGGATACGGTTCTGCCGGAGCGCAATCCGGGTGTCTCCCCCTGGGAAAAACTTGATCCGGATTCCAAGGCTGTCTACGCCCGCCTGATGGAGGCATTTGCCGCCATGATTGAGCACGCCGACACACAGATCGGCCGTCTCATACAGACCTTGAAGGAACTCAAGGTCTTCGACGATACGCTTATCGTCTTTTTCTCCGACAACGGTGCCTCCCAGGAAGGCGGGACCCACGGTACCACAAACACCGAGCGCTTTCGCAACCTGATGCCCATGCAGGTGAAGGAGATGCTCGCTGACCTAGAACGTATCGGTCTGCCGGGAACTGATCCGCATTATCCGACCGGCTGGGCGATGGCTGGCAATACGCCCTTCAAGCGCTACAAACGCGACACCCATCGCGGTGGCAATACCGATCCGCTTATCATTCACTGGCCGGCCCGGGTGCGTGATGGAGGTACCCTCCGCTCCCAATATATCCATGTGACTGACCTCTATCCCACCTTGCTCGAACTTATTGGGATTCCAATACCCGAGACTGTTAACGGCATCAGGCAGAAGCGTGTGGAGGGCGTGTCCTTTGCCGCGACGCTCTTTGACGCGGCGGCGCCGCAGCACAAAACAGTCCAGTATTACGAGATGTTGGGCAGCCGAGCACTCTGGAAGGACGGATGGACCGCAGTCACCTGGCATCATGCACCCACCGATTGGGACAGCGACATCTGGGAGCTTTATGATCTCGAAGCCGATTATGCCCAGGCTCATGATCTTTCTAAGGTTCATCCTGAAAAGCTGAAGGAGCTGATTGCCACCTGGTGGGAGGAAGCCAGGGCACATAACGTCCTCCCGCTCGACGACCGCGGGCGGGAACGCTTCTATGACCCGACACGCCCGGTGGCGAGCAGGCTGCAGCCGGAATATACCTACTATCCCGACACCAGCCCGATACCAAATCCTTCGATGCCGGTGTTTGTGAACTGTCCATACCAGATCACTTCGAACCTGCGTCTGCTGTCGACAAGCGACAGCGGGCTCATCGTTCAACAGGGCGGATGGCTCGGGGGATGGGCGATCTTCCTGCGCGCCGGCCGCGCCGTGTATTTAAATAATTTCCTCCGCATAGCGTTTACCAGCATGGAAACGCCTGACCCCTTGCCAGTGGGCTCGGATCTTGCACTTGTCTTCGAATGGACGCCGACTGCCGTGGGGCGGGGTAACGCTGCGTTCAGCCTGAATGGCGAGGTGTTGGTAAGCCAGGAAAATGTTCCAACCTCACCGGCGGGGGTGTCTCATGCCCAGGACGGCTGGCAGGTCGGAAAGGCGTGGGGGCCAAGCGTTTCACCGCAATATTACGAGGGCCCATTTGCCTTCACCGGTCAGCTTCATAGCGTCACCTTGAGATCCGATCGCGAACGCCAGCTGCGCCTGAGTGCAGAGGAGCTGCTGCGTCTTCAGAGGAGGGGCATCTGAAAGGCGCCGTGGGCCGGGCGAGGGGCAGCGTTCTATTCTGCCACTCTGTCGCCAAGTTTACAGACCTGCCTCTTGTGCGTGGCTAGGCTCAGTCAATCACAGTGCGCTTCGCCATCTCTTTTTTGTGGAGAAAAATTCGTACCAGATGACCTTGGGTTGCTCAGGCGATGGCCGGCGCGGTGTGCGTGGGGGCCGTATCGCGTCTTTGTTGCAATGCGGTCGGCAATTAAAAAATAGGGGAGGAATATCATGCGTCTAAGTGCCCAGCGAGCCAGATTGACAGGTAATCGTGCGCAATTGCTGATCAGCGGCTCACTTTACGTGATTTCGACCATAATCCTCGCCAGCTCCGCCTATGCGCAGGATAGCGGCAAGATCGAAACCATAACTGTAACTGCCGAACGGCGCGCCGAAAACATTCAGAATGTCCCGCTTTCGATCGTGGCAGTTAACGGCAACAAGCTAGTACGATCCGGTATCACCAATGTGACGCAGTTGGACAAGATAGTTCCTGACCTTCAGGTCCAAAAATCTACTCAGGCGGCGGGCGTTTCCTTCCGCATTCGCGGCTTTGGTGCGGCCTCGAATACCGCCATTGATCCGGACGTGGCCTCCTACATTGATGGCGTCTATATCCCTCGCCCGGGAGCACTTTTGAACTCGTTCCTCGACGTGAAACGGATCGAGGTGTTACGGGGCCCGCAAGGCACTCTATTCGGGCGCAACGCCGCAATGGGCGCGATATCAATCACCACCAATCCGCCTTCCACCAGGGCACAACAGGTCAAGGCTCTGTTTGAGGCAGGCAGCTATGATCACTTTCTCGCGCAGGGCATAATTAATATGCCAATGTCGGACAATTTTGCAGTCAGATTGGCTGTATCGGGCGATCACGAAGGTGGCGAATACAAGAATCTTTTCGACGGAAAAACCTATGGCGCAAGTGACGTTTTCGTTGGCCGCCTGGGTGCAAAGTGGGACATCAATCAGCATCTCAACTGGCGGGTGACGTTTGACTACTCACAGACCAATGGCGATGGCGTCAATCCAGGATTGATCGACGTTTCGACGGCAACGCCGGCTCAACTTGCTGCCATGACGGCCTTTATTACCCGGCTTGGGGGGACGCCGCCTGTATTCAACTCGACGCCGTCACTCATCTTCAATCAGCGCAAGGACAATCCCCGTCTCCATGATGGGCAGTACGGTCTTTCCAGCGACCTTCATTGGACGGTGTCGCCCGACGTCACCCTTCGCCTTATTGATTCTTACCGGAACTGGAATGATCACCAGACAGATGGCGACGTTCTGTTCACCACCCTGAACATGCTCAACCGGCACGATAGTTTCGCCAGCAAATCTCAAAGTCATGAACTGCAGCTCATTACACCAAAGAATGCCTTTCTTGGCGGCAAGCTCGGGTTCACCGCGGGTCTCTATTATTTCCAGGAATCCTATTCGCTCACAGAAGTCCTCGATCTCGGATCCCAGCTCTGTAGTACTTTTCTGGGTGCACATCCGGTGCTGGTGGCGGCCTGTAAGGCAGCGCCGCAGCTGGGAGCGACAGTGGCACCGTTCCACCAGAGCACGAACAGTGAGGCGGCTTATCTGCAAGCAGATTATTCCATTCTTCGCAATCTTTCGCTCACACTTGGTGTACGGCAGACCTGGGACAACAAGACCGGCAGCTATCAGCAGATTGTGAATAATCCATACGCCAAGGCACCGTTCATCCCGGTGCGCGCCCCTGAAAACGATCCCAATTTGAAATTCAATGACAGCAGGCCCTCGTGGCTTGCGAGCCTCTCCTGGCACGTTGCGCCAAAGCTCATGACATTCGCGTCGTTTTCGACCGGTTACAAGTCCGGGGGCTTCAACTCCGCACCGGGCACTTCGGTACCGGCCACACGCGTATTTGGCTCGGAAACGGTTGACGACTACGAGCTTGGAATGAAGTCGATCTGGTGGAACAACCAATTGCTTCTGAACCTGACGTTATTCAACACTACGTTGCACAACTTCCAGGATCGCTCATTCAATGGAACCAGCTTTCTTATCCGTAACGCCGGCAGTGTAAGATCGCGAGGTGCGGAATTCGAAGGTCAGCTCTCCGCCATCAAGCATGTCAACCTGAGTTTTGGCCTCTCCTATCTTGATTCCATCTACCAGTCCGATCCAGGTGCTCCCGGATTGCCAGGTTGCACAGGCGCGCCGGGGTGTCCTCTCACCCAGGACCTCTCTGGACGTCAATTGCCCTTTGCTCCCAAATGGCAGGGCAATATTGGGGCGAGCGTCTATTCCAATCCCTTCATGGGTGGCTACGTTGCTAACTTTGCACTCAGCGAATTCTTCACATCAGGATTTGGTACGCAGAACACCGATGCCCCCCAGGCTGTTGTCTCCGGTTATGCACTCACGAACATTCGGATTGGCGTTCTCAGTCCAAACGGCAAGTGGGAGTTTGACATTTACGGCAAAAACGTTTTCGACAAGCGCTATTTCTACACATTATATCCGCAGCCTGACGGTAAGGTGTTGGGGGTGAACAATGCCGTTACAGGGGCAACGCTCTATCGTGGACTGGTAGGTGACCCTCAGACGTTTGGTGTGCGCCTGTCATACAATTTCTGAGTCACGCCGCTAGGCAGTTTGGGAGGCGCAGCCGATGGCGATGGGTAAGGACCTGTCAGACTACCGGTTCGAAGATGCAATAGGTGACGACAGGCTTGATCCTGCATGCGACAATGCGGGGGTAGGAGCGCCAAGCGAGGAGCAGGAAACGGGTAACAGCTATGTACTCGTTGCCCTATTACTGGCCTCGATCCTTTCCTTTGTTGATCGGCAGATCGTAAGTCTTCTGGTTCATCCGATCGAGCATAGCATGCATCTCAACGACACGGCGATGGCGATGCTGCTGGGGCCGGCGTTCCTGATCCTGCACCTGGTCATCGGTCTGCCAATTGGCCGCTTTGTGGATATCTACCCGCGATTCAAAGGGCTTAGCCTGGGCATGATGCTTTGGAGCCTTGCCACCGCGGCTGCTGGCTTTGCATCCAATTTCGTTCACCTGTTTGTGGCCCGAATTGGCGTTGGATTCGGAGAGGCCTTTCTGGGACCAACTGCCTATTCAGTCTTGCCCGATGCATTTCCTCCCCATCGGATCGGGCGAGCATCGGCGGTCTATTCAATGGGCGTCTACATCGGCGCCGGTCTTGCGCTCATTATCGGGTCCCAGGTCATCGGCCTCTTGTCTCATGTGCATAGGCTTGTCCTACCCATGATTGGCGTCATGCAGTCCTGGCAGCTGGTCTTCGTCGCGATCGGTCTACCCGGCATTCTTGTAGCGCTTTGGATCTATTGTCTGCCAGAACCTCCGCGCCGCGACCCTCATGGTGTTGCGGCACCCCGACCGACGCTACGGGAAGTGTTATTGTTCATCCGCTCGAATCTACGTGCACTTGCCTCAGTTACGTTCTGTGCAGCCTTTGCACTTGCCATGTCCTATGGGACCGGGGCCTGGGTTCCAACGTTCCTGATTCGCAGCTATGGCTGGTCTATTGTGCATGCCGGCGCGGTCTATGGAGCCGTGGTGGTAACCGGCGGGGTGGTGGGAGTTAATCTTGCTGGGGCTTTGAGCGATGCGCTGACACGCAGGGGGGTGCGATCTGCACGTCTCCTGGTAATGTGCCTGGCCAGTGTCCTCACCCTGCCGTTTGCCATAACTTTTCCCCTTGCGCAAAATCCCTATGTGGCGATGGGGCTGATGCTTCCCGCCGTGATCTTTTCGACGTTTGCGCCGGCCTCCATGCCGGTGAGCGTACAGGAGATCGTTCCTAATCGCATGCGAGGCGCGGTAGCGGCGGGATTGATCCTGTTCACCAGTGTCATCGGGCTTGGTTTCGGTCCAGTCATGGTCTCGCTCTTTACCAACTTTGTCCTGCATGATCAGGCGCAGTTGCGCTATTCGCTAGCGGTAGTACCCCCGGCGGCGCTGATCATCTCCTCTATCATTGGTTTTAGTGGGCTCGGAGCCTTTGCGAAAGCCCGCGACAGGTTACGAGGATGAGGGGGAACTCTGTCGTCAAATTGACAGTGCGCGTTTGGTCACAGAGCTATGTTCTGGCGTTCGCCAGAGAACCGCTGGCTCAGCAGGCGAGAGGATATCGTCTGCCCTGACAAGAAAGGGAACGCGCATGCCAACGCCTGCCATTGCACCTAATCCGCCCGGTGGACCTAGCGCATCGCGTCTATTGTCCGCGCTCAAGACGAGCGGAACCACGCATGTTGTTACGGTTCCCGATTTTGTTCAGTTTGCGCTCCATGCCCAGCTGTCAGATTTTGCAAACGGAATTCGCCAGATCTTCGCCTGCAGCGAGGACCAAGCTCTCACCGTAGCAACCGGCCTCTATGTTGGTGGCGCCCGCCCCGTTGTCATGGTGCAAAATCAGGGGCTCTACAAATGCCTGAATACGCTCAGGGCGACCTGCATCGACTCCGGTGTGCCTGTGGTTTTCCTCGTTGGTCAGTTTGGGCGCGAACAGGACAATTTTGGTAAGTCCATGCGGCAGTCCGAGCGCAGCATGGTGCGGTTGATGGAGCCCCTGCTAGATGGATTGGGGCTACGCTACTGGACCATCGAGGATGACGCGCAAAGCGTAAATATTGGCGAGGCCTTTGCGCACGCTTACTCTGCGAAGAGCGCTTCGATCGTGCTTATTGCTCGTCACGTAACCTGGAACTAAAGGAACGCTGTGTCATGAAACTCGGCGAAGCATGTGCGGTGATCGCAGCGTCCAGAAGGGAAATTGCGGCACCAGTTCCGTTGGTTGCGACCATGTCTGCTCAATTTGCGTTCGACATGCTGGGCGAAAGCAAGTACCGGATCGACTCGGTTCCGCTCATGGGTGGGGCTCTAGGGATTGGACTCGGTCTTGCATTGGCCCGCCCCGACTTGGCGGTGATCGTAGTGGACGGAGACAGCAGCCTGCTCATGGAACTTGGTGGGCTTGTCACCGTTGCGCACAACAAGCCTGCGCGGCTCATCCATTTCGTGGTCAATAATGGTGTTCAATTCAATGGACTCGTCAATCTTCCGCGTGCCGGCACGGTTCCTGGTTGCGATTTCGTGGCTATGGCCAAGGCCGCCGGGTATGACCGTGGTCAGCGGATCGGCGACGCGCAGGCGCTGACCGCCGCCCTGCCGGAATTGCTAGTCGCAAAGGGTACCAGCTTTGTCGAACTGGTGACCGAAGCTGATCCAGGCTTTGTCGGAGCTGCCAATCCCCAGCCGCTTTTGCCCGACCTACAATTTCAACGAATGCGCGCGGCTGTCAGCCGGTTAAAAAGTGAACTGGACGTCCACCAATGAGCGAAACGAGCCAAACTGACACCTATGATTTCATCGTTGTGGGCGCCGGCTCCGCCGGCGCGGCTCTTGCGGCACGTCTTAGCGAAATCGCCAGGTTCACCGTACTCTTGCTTGAGGCAGGGCCGCGGGACACCAGCTTCTGGACGCGTATTCCCATGGGCACCGTGAAGGTTCTGCAGCAGGGAAAATATGTGCGAAATTTCTTTACACAACCTGATCCGGCGATGAACAACCGGCGCATCTACTGGCCGCGGGGCTGGGTGGTCGGCGGTTCGTCGACGGTAAATGGCATGCTCTGGGTGCACGGTACGCCCCGCGAATATGATTTCTGGGCGAAGGACGGCTGTCCGGGGTGGAGCTATGCCGATCTCGCACCGTGGTTTCGCAAGATTGAAAGCTACGCCAAGGGCGATCCCGCCCTGCGTGGCCATGACGGACCCGTCAGTGTCTGGGAGTTTGAACCGATTGATACCATGCCTGATGCGTTTCTCGACTCGGTTGAGCAGGCCGGGATTACGCCCCGCGTGGCGGATTACAATGCGCGCGGCTTTGGTGGAAGCTTCACGCAGTATAATTTGCGCAAAGGCGTGCGGTGTAACACGCGCATGGCTTATCTTGATCCCGCTGAAGGGCGAGCGAATCTTGTGCTCAAGACCGGTGCACTGGTCCAGCGAGTTCTTCTTAAGGGCGACCGGGCTATAGGCGTGCACGCCACGGTAGATGGCGTGGAAGGACATTTTTACGCACGCCAGGAAGTCATACTGTCAGGTGGCTCGTTTAATTCACCTCAACTTCTCGAACTTTCAGGAATTGGTCGGCGCGATGTCCTGGACAGGGTCGGCATCCCGGTCGTACACGAGCTTTCCATGGTCGGCGAAAACCTTAGCGAACACGTCTATAGCCCGATCATATATCGCGCCAGACAGCATAGCTGGAACAGGCGGCTGCGGAGGCCCTTGGGGCAGGCGCGGGAAGGACTACGCTGGCTGTTGCGGCACGATGGACCCGCAGCCTGCCTTGGCATTACGGCGCAGGCTTTTGCACCTCGTCAGTCCGGCGGTGAACATGCCGAACTCAAGATCCAGTTGCAGCAAGTCAGTAGTGTCGGCAATCGTGACGGAGGCAAGAACACCATCGACGATTTTGAGGGCGTTACGGTTGCATCCTTTCAGATCCGACCCCGATCGCGCGGCACCTCCCACATCAAAGACAAGGATCCGATGGGTCGGCCGCAAATGTTCTCGCGCCACTTTACCCATCCTGACGACATCGAGACCTGCTTGGAGGCCCTCAAGATGACGCGTCGTATTGCGCAAACGGGCCCGTTCGCCAAGATGCTGGAGGACGAAGAACGGCCGGGACTCAGAGCTGCCAGTGACGAAGCGCTGGTGGAATATTTACGTGCCACCGGCGCGACCGCATTCCATCCGGTGGGGACATGCCGTATCGGCAACGATGCGGCGCAATCGGTGGTTGACCCTCGGCTTTGCGTGCACGGCGTGAAAGGTCTTCGAGTGGCGGACGCGTCGGTAATGCCCAGTATCGCCTCAACCAATACCAATGCGACCGCCATGGTGATCGGTGAGAGAGCGGCACGCTTTATTCTGGAAGACGCGGCTTTGTGACGGAACTCTGCATATTCGGGCGGAAACACTGCTTAGGATGCTCTTCGGGAGCCGCACATATCTCTGTGCCGGTTCGCAGCAATGCCGTTGATCGCATGGCGAAGTGCCAACCTGGGCAATTTTAGGTTGGGGGATAGCCAAGTGTCACTGCCCGAACCACACGATCGGTTGCGGCACGAGCTATATCGCATTGGTAGCAGATTAACCGTCAGGAGCAAGTAGTTGATCTCGCCCTTGCCTGGGCATCTGGTTCATGGAAACATGAGAATGGCACTCCGCCACCGATGGTTACAGCCTCATATTTGATAAGTCCGGATGGTATAATCTCGATGGACGCCGCAGCTCTTGGTGAGTGAACGGTGTTGTGGTGAGATGGAGTTGAGGGTTGAATTTTCGCGCCCGGGACATGGAACAAGCAGTTCCCTTACCCCAAGATGTCCGGGGAGGGGGATTTCGCCCGCAGAAAAATTCAGTTTCGGTTCGAGGACATGACTGGGCGGAGTTATGTCACGCGCCAGTGAAATTTGAAACCAAGCCGGACGCGAGCTAAGTCGCTGGCGAAGAGCGTGCCCATGTACCACCAGTATGAAGCTTACGGCGGGCATCTCTGTCCCGCTGGGCAACTGAAAAATGGGCATACAAATGCAGATGAGCTGTAACGAGGTAGAGCCGTGAAAGATGCCGAACGTCCCTATCACTTGTTGGTAAAGCCCGCAGGTGCGGCCTGCAACCTCGGCTGCCAGTACTGCTTCTTTCTCTCCAAGGAGAAACTCTATCCAAAACGCGAAAGTCCGTTGATGAGCGAGGAGGTATTGGACTCATATATCCAGCAATTAATCAATTCGGCGGTGGGCCAGCAGGTTGAAATTGCCTGGCAAGGCGGCGAGCCGACATTGAGGGGGCTGGATTTTTTCAAGCTCTCCGCGGTGTTGGCCGAGCGCTACCGTAAGCCGCATCAGCATATCCTTCATACGTTACAGACCAATGGTACGCTTATAGATGATGAGTGGGCGAGTTTCCTTAAAAAGAACAATTATCTCGTTGGTCTTAGCATTGATGGGCCGCGGGCGATGCAT
>JAKAVI010000356.1 GCA_021817355.1 Pseudomonadota bacterium
TTACCCGTGTTCAGGAGGTCGTGCGGGCTTCGAGCTATCTGGAATTCAACAAACCGATGGCGCCGGCAGATCCGCGCAAGTGGGACCGCATAGAGGCGGTGACCAAGGAGTGGGGTCTGCCCGTGGCGCCGCGTCTCAGCACCTGGATGGGTTCGCGTCCGACCTTTCCGGACTATCTTCCGGCTATGGGTAAAAGCCGGATAGCTGACAACCTCTTCTACGCCTTCGGCCACCAGCATCTGGGGTTGACCCTGGCACCGGTCACGGGCGAAGTGATGACAGATCTGATCCGGGGCAAGGTTAGCCCTGTGGGGCTGCAGTCCTTCGACCTCGAACGCTTCGCCTGAAGCACGAGAAATACGGGCGTGCCAGAGCCCTTTGTCGTCATGAGCCTGCACGCTTCTGTCTGTATAAGGATAAACGTGTCTGTCCGCGCAAGCCTGTCCGCACCACGAGATGGCGCTGATCTCCGCGGGTTTGGCATTGGCAAAACCCGCAAAATCTGGACAGGTCGCGCACAAAGGGTGTATGGCCGGGACCGCAGCTGAACCAGGCTCACGACACTTGAAGATCAATCTTTACCGCAATGACTTGCCGGAGGGGCTCAAGCTCGGTCCGATCGTCGCCATCGATACTGAGACATTGGGACTTAATCCGCACCGTGACCGGCTATGCCTGGCCCAGTTGTCGAGTGGTGATGGCGTCTGCCACGCGGTACAGTTCGCCGCGGGCGCCTATGAGGCGCCCAATCTTAAGCGTCTTCTGAGTGACCCGGGCACGCTGAAACTGTTCCATTATGCCCGCTTCGATGTCGCCGTCTTCCGCCAATATCTCGGTGTCCTGACCACCCCGGTTTACTGCACCAAAATTGCCTCCAAACTCGTGCGCACCTATACCGACCGGCATGGCCTTAAGGATCTCGTCAAGGAACTGCTGAACGTCGACCTCTCCAAAGAACAGCAGAGCTCTGACTGGGGAGCCGAAGTGCTGAGCGAACGCCAGCTGGCCTACGCAGCCAATGATGTCGCCTACCTGCATCGATTGAAGGATGTGCTGGATGGGATGCTGGCGCGTGAAGGGCGCAGCGAGCTGGCCGCGGCCTCTTTTGGCTTTCTGCCGGCGCGTGCGCTGCTCGACCTGGCTGGCTGGCCGGACGTGGACATCTTTGCCCACTAGCGCTGGCAAAAAACTGTCGCAGCTTTTAGCGGCGAGGGCCCGCCGCCTTGATCCGGTCTTACGCACAGGTCATAGTGTGAGGACTGGCATGGAATTCGCTTGATAAAAATATATAAGCGATAACAAATGTTTAGTACAAGCCGTGGGTCGAATCAGGACATGGCGCAAGGGCGGCCGGCAAAGTTTGGCCAAGGGTCAGGAAAGACCAGCAGGGGTCACCCCATGCATGATGAAAATGTCCCCGGTGAACTGCAGGCGCAGCTCCAAAGTCGCGACCTGACCGCAGCGCGACGGGTCTTTGACTATGCGAGGGACGCGATTGGTGCACTCTCCAGCGCGATCGATGGCGATTTTACGCGGGCGGTTGAGACCATTTTGGCCATCAGGGGACGGGTGATCGTCTCGGGCATGGGCAAGTCAGGGCTGATCGGGCGCAAGATCGCGGCGACGCTGGCCTCGACCGGTACTCCGGCTCAGTTCATCCACCCGGGGGAAGCCAGTCATGGCGATCTGGGTGCAGTTACGCGCCAGGACGCTCTCTTGATGTTGTCCTACCGCGGCGAAACTGCCGAGCTGTCCGACCTCATTACCTATGCCAAGCGCTTTTCCGTACCGCTGATCGGCATGGCGTCTAACCCGGACTCTGCACTGTTGCGGGCGGCCGATGTTGCCCTTCTCATCCCCAGGGCGCCGGAGGCCTGCCCCAATGGACTGGCGCCAACCACCTCCACGACCTTGATGCTGGTCCTTGGCGACGCGCTTGCTGTGGCCCTCATGGAGCGCAAGAGCTTCTCCGCTGACCAGTATCGCAATTTTCACCCCGGTGGTTCGCTTGGCCGCATGCTGATTAGAGTTTGCGATCTGATGCGGACCAAAGACCTACCTCTGGTTGGAGAAGATGCGCTTATGCCTGAGGTTCTAGTCGAGCTGCAGAAAGGGACGCTCGGCTGCGTGATCGTGACCGATCCCAAAGGAGGTGTGGTTGGTATCATCACGCATGGTGATATTGGTCGGAATATCTCAGCGGATTTTCTCAGCCGACGGGCTGGCGAGGTGATGACACGCGGGCCGAAATCTGCGCGACCCGAGCAGCTGGCGGTAGAAGCTCTGGCGCTGATGAACGAGCGTCAGATCACCCAGCTTCTCGTCGTCGATCCTGCGGATGCCTCACGCAAACCCCTGGGCATTCTGCATATCCACGAATGTCTGCGTGCCGGGCTGCAGTGATGAGCGGAGCCGGAAACGACAGGTCCAAACAGCAATGGCCGACCAATGGACTGCGGGCGCGTACGGCCCTGCAAACCGGTGATCCACAGCGCTACAGCCAGTTCGTGGCGGTGATGAAGCGCGTATTGCTGTTGCTCGGCCTGGCCATCATCGTCGCGGTGGGGGCCTACTCGCTTCAGCCACGGCAAAGCAATCGCGTCGCCATGAACTTTGCCCGCCTGACCAAAATCGCCAACGATCTGGCCATGATCAAGCCCCGCCTCCATGGCACCGACGCGCGTGGGGACCGCTTTCTGATCACGGCCGAACGTGCGGTGCAGACCGGCCCCTCCGCCCACCAGGCACGACTTTACAACGTGCAGGCGGATATCACGCTCCACAAAGGTCTGTGGATCAGTGCATCAGCAAAGATGGGTTATCTCGATGTCGATCGTCATCTGCTGCGTCTGGTAGGGGCACTTTCGGTATATGCCAGTAACGGCTACGAGCTGCATACCGATGATGCGAACGTCAATCTTGCCAGCGGGGAGGTGTCGGGCAACGGTCCGATTACCGGTCAAGGGCCAGGCGGTACCCTCAGCGCGCAGCGCTTTGAAATTGATCGTACCCACAAGACCATCAACCTCATCGGTAATGTTCACATGCAATTCTTTCTTCATGGAGCCAAAGCGTGACCTCGTTTCGCTGGGTGATGCTCGCGGCGCTGAGTATTTTGGCACTTGATGTCGGAGCTCATGCGCAGGGATTAAATTTGGGCAGTCATGCCTCCAATGCGCCTAAGATCG
>JAKAVI010000052.1 GCA_021817355.1 Pseudomonadota bacterium
GCCCTGAATCAAACCGGCGCAGGTCACCAACCTCGACCATGATGGTGGCCGCCGTCACGAGTTGTACGCCCCGCAGAACCTGCAAAGCCTCCACCATCGGCGCCAAGGACCATTTTGGCACAAACTCAATGATGGCGGCATCTACACGTTTGAGCCGCTCAAAGGCATGCTGAGCCGCCAGAATCATTTCCTGAAGGACCAACTGCTGAGCTGGATGCTCAAACTTTTGGGACTGCAGCCACTGCCGGTGCCGGGGACCCCATGTCTTCTTGCCGGAGAAGGTGCGTCCATATCGAAGCATCATTGACGATATCGACTGCCGTTTGCGGCGTAGATCCTCCACCGCTACCTCTCGCGACCGAATGAGCTCGCGCACGGCCTCATGCACCTCGTCAGGGACCCACACTGCCGTCAGTTCGTTGGCACGCAGTAGTTTTGCGAGCTGCGTGGCATCTCGCCGATTTGTCTTGACCCGGTCACCAGGTCTCTTGGGGATCAGCGATGGTGCGACAACCGCACAGCGGTGCCCCATCGAGATGATTTGCCGGTACAAGCCATACCCCGTCGGTCCTGCTTCGTAACAGAAATGTAGAGTCTGACTACTGTTTCTCGAGCCGGGCTACCATGCGCCGGATTGAGGTCGGTTCAGCGTCAATCTCACCCAAATATCGCACCTCGCCCTGCCGGCCACCGTCGGCTATCGCAACGGCGTGCCGCGCTTTTGCTACATCCAATCCAATGAAAACTTCGCTACCCTCATCCATGTCTCATCCCCTGCGCTAAGGAAGGGCCCGCCCCATGCGAGCAACCCTCGCTGCATGCGCAGTATGGAACGAGAAACCTTCATCAGCACGGACATGCGGTCATACCTCATAACGACGCTCATAAGAGCGCCGTTATGAGCGCCCCAATCCATCAAAGACAGGCGGCCTCCCGCGGATGCTTACTATGGAGCAGTCGGTGAGGGCTTTTCTTCCGCGCGTAAGCGAAGGTGTTGCCGCCGGCGGCCTGATCTTCGGCCGTCGTGATCCACGCATCGGCGATGGCGTCGATTGCCGCCGCCAGCGCGGCGTGACCACCGGCGACCATGTGCGTCGGCGCTCGGGCGACGATCGCGTCGCGAACAGCGTCGCGCACCGCCGGATTGTCCTTGAACGCTGTCACGGCCAACTCAGGTGTGAGCGTCGGATCGACGTGGCGCGCGGCTGCGACAACGACAGCCGCAAGGGCGCGGTCCAACGCCCGGGCGGCCCAGGGCGTCACGCTTGTAGCCTCGACGGATCGATAGAATGTTCGGTGAAATTGACCGAATTGCTCGAAGTGCATGCGGTCGCGGGGCTTATGCAGGTTCAGAACAGCGACGACCAATCCTGGACGCAATGGATCGCGCCCCACGCGGCTCGTCGCCTGAATATACTCCGCCGCAGTCTTGGGCTGCCCCTGGACGATCATGAGGCCAAGGCGCGTGATGTCGAGGCCGACAGAAATCATGTTCGTGGCCAGAGCCACATCAACGGGATCTGCGCCGTTATCGAAACGGGTTTCGAGCCGTTGTTTGGCCTTAGCGACCTCGTCCGTCGACACACGCGAGGTTAGCTCCAGAGGCTCCTTGATGCGCCGATCGGCAAACGGATTTCCAGGCGGATCAACCCGATGCCGCTGCGTCCCATAACGGGCGGCTCGATCCCGAACCTCGTCTTCGACGATCCGTCGTGCTCCACCCAGCTCCCGTAGCGCGTTGAAATAGCAAACCGCCGTCATATACGGGTCGGCGGGAGCCGCGTTGGCGCCGGACTCGGACTGCGCCGCCGCAAGCAGAGTCGTGAGAGACCGCAGAAAGACGAGCTTCGGTCCTCGCCCCTGCGCCGCGATGCCCATGTACATCCTCGCAGGATCCTTTGTCGCCGGTACGGTCTGGGCAAAAAAACTATCGGTGCGATCTACGCCTGGCGGCGGGAAGATGCTTGTGGTCCCGCGATCGAAAAGAGCCTCGATCTGGTCGGTGGCCCGGCGGGCCGTCGCGGTCGAAGCGACAATCTTGGGCCGCACGACGCGCTCGCCAAAGCGACGGGACGCCAACTGATCGATCGCCGCTTCATAGAGCCCAGCGACTGTTCCGAGCGGACCAGAAATGAGGTGCAGTTCATCTTGAATGATGAGATCGGGTGGATCGAGTGACCAGCCATTATTACCCAATGGCCGCCCTTGGCCTGGCTCGGCTGCGCCATAGAAGCCGACGCCGTCCTCGAACCTATCCACATGGCCGAAGAAAGCGCCAGTTTCGCCGACCCACGGCAAGGCTGCGAACTTGTCGACCGTCGCAATCAGGAACGCTGGCAGACGTCGATAAATGG
Organism: Pseudomonadota bacterium; assembly: GCA_021817355.1. The sequence continues at coordinate 2,355 of JAKAVI010000052.1, forward strand.
GCTCGTCGACAGTGAGAACCGGCAGCGGCCGATTGCGGTTGAAATCACAAGTCGCATTGGCGCAGCGAATCTCGAGGTTGGTCGGCGCGAGGTCGTTGGGCGTGCAGGCGAAGGACGAGCGCGTGAACTCCGTGCCGCACCATGGGCAGGCCTTGAGGGGAGCTGGCGCCCGCTTGTCCGTACCCTGCTTGAAACGCCGCACACGACCGACGGCAGTGGATTCGTCCGACTTGCGACGTCCTCCGAGCTTGTTGGGTGACGCATCCGAGCCGACCCACAAGCCGATCTCGATCGGCCAATCGCCGAGCAAGCGGCGTCCTTGCTCGTTGGCATTGGCAGGATCGGTTCGCATCAATTCGAGCGCACACACCACGCCGGCCGCACGGGTCAGCTGGTCGAGCGTCAGCAGCCGCAAGGTGTAGCGCATGATCACGGCGACGCCGGCCCCAAGTAAGCCAGAACCCGTCAGGCGACGATGGGCGATGACAAAGGCAGCGAGACCGAGATAGGCCTCGGTCTTGCCGCCGCCGGTCGGGAAGAACAGGAGATCGGCAATCTCGCGATCCGGATGCGTCCGCTCCGCCAGCCCGGAGAGATTGAGCAGGATGAAGGCAAGCTGGAACGGTCGCCATGTCGGCGCCGACATGGCTTGCGGATCTCCCGAGGCGCCAGCATTCCTGCGCCGCGCCGCCATGGCGACGGCAAGGTTCATGAACCGGAACGCCGAGCGCGCCTTGTCGTTTTGTGCCAGGAGCTGAATTCCGGCGGTGATCCGATTTTTCGCCGTTTCCATCTCGTCGATCAGGCGCTGGCCGGTCTCTCGACGACGTT
>JAKAVI010000337.1 GCA_021817355.1 Pseudomonadota bacterium
CTCACCGGACGGCCGCACCCTCGTCTATGTGCGTGGCGGCGATCACGATGCCAACTGGACGGTCCGAGTGCCGCCCGATCCCGCAAATTCGCCGGTGCGCCAGGAGGTGGCGATCTGGCGCGTCTCGTTAAGCGGCAGGCCGCCCGTCAAAGTGGCGCAGGGCGATCATCCGGCCCTGTCGGCACGGGACCAGCTCGTTTATGTTCATCGGCACCAGATCTGGACGGCCGCGCTCAAAGGCCCGGCCAATCCCCATCAGCTGCTTTTCGACCATAGCCATCCGCGCGACCTCAGCTTTTCGCCCAATGGCAAGAAGCTCGCTTTCGTGTCAGCGCGCGATGGAGACGATCACAGCTTCATCGCGGTCTATGATCTGTCAAAGCATCGGCTTACCTACCTGTCGCCCTCGACCAACCGGGACAGCTCACCGCGCTGGTCGGCGCATGGACGGCGCATCGCCTTTGTCCGCCGGCCCGGGCGCGGCGGCCCGCCGCAGCCCATCCTGAAAGAGGTACCACATCCCTTCTCGCTGTGGGTTGGCAACGTCGCCACTACCAAAGCACAGTGCATCTGGCAGTTGCCCGACACCCTGCTCGGCTCCTATCCGCAGACAGACGGTAACGTCAATCTGCACTGGGCGGCGGGCAACCGGCTTGTCTTTCTGAGCGACCTCGACAACTGGCCCCACCTCTATTTGATCAGCGCAGCTGGCGGCTCACCACACCGTCTGACCTCCGGTCCCTATAGGGTTGAGGATATAAAAATCAGCCGCGACCGTCGCAGCCTTGTCTATGATGCCAATACCGGCGCCATGGCGAGCGACAACGACCGCCGCCATCTCTTTCGCGTCGGGCTCGATGGCGGAGCCCCCGTCGCCCTGACGCAGGGACGCCACCTGCAATGGTCGCCCGTGATGGCGACGGACCGCGAGATCGCTTTTATTACCGCCGGTCCCAAGGCTCCGCCCGCGGTTGCGTTGCTGTCGCTTGACGGGGGCAGGATACACCTGCTGCAGGCTGGCAAAACACCATCAGCATTTCTACGTGCCCATCTCGTTGTGCCGCGTGCTGTGAGCTTTCACGCCGCTGACGGCACCCTCATTCAGGGCCAGCTCTTTGACGCCAACCCCGGCGGACGGAAGGCACCGGGGATCGTGTTCGTTCACGGCGGACCATCACGGCAGATGCTGCTCGGATGGCATCCGATGCACTATTACGCCAACAGCTACGCGCTGAACCAGTATCTGGCAGCGCGCGGCTACAAGGTTCTCAGCGTCAACTACCGGCTTAGCATTGGCTATGGCCATGCTTTTCATTATCCGGCCCATGCCGGCCTTGCCGGCGCCAGCGAATATCAGGACGTGCTCGCGGCGGCGCGGTTTCTGCAGCAGCGCCGCGATGTCGATGCCGCGCGGATTGGCATCTGGGGTGGCTCTTATGGCGGCTATCTGACCGCGCTCGCGCTCGCCCGCAACTCAGACATCTTCAAGGCTGGCGTCGACATGCATGGGGTGCACGACTGGACTCTCGATATGCAGGATTATCTGAAGCGACCGGCAGGATACGAGACCGGCGACTATGATGCGGCTCTGAAGGTTGCATTTCAATCCTCGCCCGATGCCAGCATCGCCACGTGGCGATCCCCAGTCCTTCTCATCCAGGGTGACGACGATCACAATGTGCGCTTCCTGCAGAGCATCGATCTGGCCAACCGACTGGCGGCACACCACGTGTCTTATGACGAGCTCATCATCCCCAACGAGGTTCACGTTTTTCTGCGCTGGCACTCGTGGCTCAGCGCAGACCGGGCCAGTGCAGCCTTCTTTGCCCGCCACCTGACAGGGCCTGCGCCCTAGACCAGGGCAGGGCCCGGAAACAGGACCCCTTCACGGGACGGTAAGTGTCTCCCTATATAGGGGACGCAATCTGGATGAGAACGTCGCCTGCGGCGGCGGCAAGAGGAGACATGCGCGATCCCTACGAGGTTCTCGGTGTGGCCAAAGGCGCCAGCGAGGCCGAAATCAAGAAGGCCTTTCGCAGCCTGGCCAAGAAATATCATCCTGACACCCGTGGCGGCGACGAAAAGGCAGCCAAGCGGTTCCAGGAGATATCCGGCGCCTACGAGATTATTGGGGACAAGGAGAAACGGGCCAAATTCGACCGCGGGGAGATCGACGCCGCTGGCAATCCCCGTGGCTTCGACCCGCGCGCACATGGCTTCGAGGGTAATCCCTTCGGCGCCCGCGACTTCAACTTCGAATCCGCAGCGCCAGGCGGTGGCGGTGGCTTCAATCCTGAGGAAATCTTCGCCGACCTCTTCGGCGGCCGGGCCGGCCGGCGTGCGGCCCAGCCGCGCCGCGGAGAAGATTATGCCTTTGCTATGACGGTCAGCTTTGACGAAGCTGCCCGCGGAGGCACCCGCAGGCTCTCCCTGCCCGATGGACGCGAAATTGATGTCCGGATCCCGGCTGGAATCAAGGACGGCCAGCAGATCCGCCTGCGCGGTCAAGGTGGGCCGGGCCCCAATGGCGGGCCTCCCGGCGACGTGCTGGCGACCATCAGCATCGCCCCCCACCCCTATCTGAGCCGGGACGGCAATAATCTGCGCATGGATCTGCCCATCACGCTGCGCGAAGCCGTACTCGGGGCCACGGTAACAGTTCCAACCCTGGGCGGCCCGGTGGCCCTCAAGGTTCCCGCCGGTTCCAACAGCGGCGCCGTGCTGCGCCTGAAGGGTAAGGGCGCAGGCTCTGGCAGCCACGTGGGCGACCTTTATGTGCGTCTTGTCATTACCCTGCCCGAAACCCAGGACGCCGCGCTCAAGCGCTTCGTCGAGGGCTGGGGCACAAGCTATGATCCCCGCGCCAAGATGAAATAGCTAGGCCGTCGCGGCGAGGAGCGCGCGCACCTGAGCAAGCTGCTCTGCATAATGCTGCCCGCGGCCCAGGGAACTGCGATAAAGCGGCTTGCGGACCTGCCAGACGCTGGCGGTGCGCACCACACTTGCCGCCGCATGAAACGCCATGCAGGCCTCGTTCCACGACAGACCGCAATAGGCCAGAAGCTGCTCGGTCGCGGTGCGCTGGTCGGTGACAAAGCGCGCATAATCGAAGCCATAGAGCTCGGGGCCGAACAGCTCCTGCCAGTGGGCCATCAAGCGCCGGTACTG
>JAKAVI010000359.1 GCA_021817355.1 Pseudomonadota bacterium
CCACCAAGGGCTTCGGCTTTATCGCCCCCGAAGGCGGCGGCAAGGACGTATTTGTCCATGTCACCGCGGTTCAGGCGGCCGGATTGCGTGGCCTTAATGAAGGCCAGCGGGTCAGCTTCGACATCGAAGCCGACAAGCGCGGCCCCAAGGCGGTCAATCTGAAGCTGGTCTGAGACCCCCCAGCAAGATCGGACCTTCGAGCGGCGCAGGAGGCAAGTCTTCCTGCGCCGTTTTCATGCCTCACGCTGAGGAGGGCGGAGATGCCGGTGGCAGAATTCGCACTGGTCTACTCGACCTTTCCGGATCGTGACAGTGCCCTGAAGGTCGGCGAAAGTCTCGTCCGCGCCCACCTTGCTGCCTGTGCCAACATCTTGGCGCCCCAGACCTCGGTTTATGTCTGGGACGGCCAGCTCACCTGCGCGGAGGAAGTTGCCGTCCTGATCAAGACCCGGGCGAGCCTTGCTGATGCCGTCATCACCGCGGCCCGCGCCGCCCACCCCTACACCACACCATGTTTTCTGATTCTCCCCGTGATGGGTGGTGACCGCGATTATCTGGCGTGGCTGCGCGCCCAGACCGAACCCTAGGGCAGCAGCACCGCAGCGCCATTGATCCGCCCACCACGCACATCATCGAGCGCCGCATTGGCCTCATCGAGGCGATAGGCGATGGTGTGGGTACGGATTTTGATCTGGCCCGCCAGAGCCAGAAATTCCTTCGCATCGGCCCGCGTCAGATTGGCCACCGAGGCAAGGCTGCGCTCACCCCACAGGATCGCGTAAGGAAAACTTGGAATGTCGCTCATGTGAATACCGCCGCAGATGACCCGTCCGCCCGGCCGTATGGCGCGCAGCGCCGTGGGCACCAGTGCCCCGACCGGCGCAAACAGGATCGCCGCGTCAAGGCTGACCGGTGGCGGCTGATCCGAGCCTCCAGCCCACACCGCGCCCATCTGGCGCGCAAAGCTTTGCGCGGCCGCATCACCCGGCCTGGTAAAGGCATAAACCTCCTGACCCCGGCTGCGGGCGACCTGGATGGCGATATGGGCAGCTGCGCCGAAGCCATAAAGTCCAAGCCTTGTGGCCTGGCCCGCCAGCTTCAGGCTGCGATATCCGATCAGCCCTGCACACATCAGCGGCGCAGCATCCTGATCGCAATAGCCATCCGGCAGCGCGAATACATAGCGCGCGTCCGCCAGCACATGCGTGGCAAAACCGCCATCGATCTGGTAGCCGGTGAAGCGCGCGGAGGGGCAGAGGTTTTCCTCACCGCGCAGGCAGAACTCACAGCACCCGCAACTCCAGCCCAGCCAGGGGATGCCGACACGCTGGCCGCGGACAAAGCCCTCTACCGCATCACCGAGGCCGATGATGTAGCCGACAATCTCATGGCCAGGGGTCAGGGGCAGTTTGGGTTCACAAAGTTCGCCATCAACAACATGCAGATCGGTCCGGCAGACCGCGCAGGCGGCAACCTTGACGAGGACCTGCATGGCATTGGGAACAGGAGTTGGAGATTCCTGCAGATGCAGTGGCCTGCCGACAGCTTCAAAACGCATGGCGCGCATGAACGCCTCCTTGCCTTGATGGCACGGTGGGCATTCTATGCGCCTAAGACCAGCGTGGAAAATCACCGTGACCCCAAGCCCTTTGGCTGAGCCGAGCCTGATCGACGGCGAGGCGCTCCGTCATCAACTGACAGCCCTCGCCCACAGCCAGAGCGATCAGCCGGCCCTGCGGGCCGCGGCCCTCGCCCTGATCAAGGAGCGTTTCCATCTTGGCCGGGAACACATACGCAAGGCCTGCGAAACGCGACAGATCAAGGGCCTCGAGGCGGCCCGCCTGCTGTCCGACCTGCAGGATGAGATCATCCAGGTGATCTACGATTTTGCTACCAAGCATTTCTACTACGCCCAAAATCCAACCCTGGCCGAGCGCATCGCCGTGGTCGCCACCGGCGGCTATGGCCGCGGACTGCTGGCGCCAGGTTCGGATATCGACCTGCTGTTCGTGCGGCCATTCAAGCAGACAGCCTGGGGCGAAAGCGTCATCGAATTCATCCTCTATATGCTCTGGGATCTTGGCCTCAAGGTCGGCCATGCCACCCGTTCGCTCGCCGAATGTGTCCGCCTTGCCCGTCAGGACATCACCATCCGCACCTCGCTCCTTGAGGCGCGCTTTCTGTGGGGTAATACCGAACTCTGCGAGGAACTGCGCACCCGCTTCTGGTCTGAAGTGGCGATCGGCAATGGTCAGGATTTCGTCGAAGCCAAGCTCGCCGAACGCGACGCGCGCCATTCCCGCCAGGGCGAAAGCCGTTACCTTGTGGAACCCAACATCAAGGAAGGCAAAGGCGGACTGCGCGATCTGCAGACCCTCTTTTGGATCGGCAAATATGTCTACCATGTCGAAAACACCGCCGACCTCATCCAGCACAATGTCCTCACCGCAGAAGAATACGAGCTGTTCCGGACGGCCGAAGCCTTCCTCTGGGACGTCAGAGTTCAGCTTCACTATCTTGCCGGACGTGCCGAGGAACGCCTGAGTTTCGGCATTCAGCCTGAACTGGCCCGGCGCCTCGGCTTCGATGATGCCAACCAGCAGCGCGCCGTCGAAGCCTTCATGCGGGCCTATTTTCTTGTCGCCAAGGAGGTCGGCGATCTGACCCGCATCTTCTGTGCCGCGCTGGAAGAGCAGAACCGCAAATACCGTCCCAAACTGGCCCGCATGCTGCCGGGATTTCTCAAGCCACGCACCGGCAGCGAGGACTTCTATGTCGAGAATGGCCGCCTCAACGTGCGGCCCGATGCCTTCGCGCGCGACCCGGTCAATCTCATCCGCATTTTCCATCTCGCCGATGCCAAGGGTGTCGACGTCCATCCCCATGCCCTCAGGGCAGTCACCCGTTCGCTGCACCTGATTGGCGACACGCAGCGTCACGACGCCGAGGCCAATCGTCTGTTTTTGGAAATCCTCACCTCACGGCGCGATCCCGAAGGTGCTTTGCGACGGCTGAATGAGTCAGGGGTGTTTGGCCGGTTCGTGCCAGACTTTGGCCGGGTCGTGGCGCTGATGCAGTTCAACATGTATCACCACTATACGGTGGACGAGCACCTGATCCGCGCGGTTGGCAACCTTGATGCGATAGAGCGTGGCG
>JAKAVI010000123.1 GCA_021817355.1 Pseudomonadota bacterium
CTGCATCTGCTACCACTCACTGTTCGTCTTCAACCAGTTCGGCGATCTGGAGCGCTGTGCCCTCCGTTCCGGCAACGTCCATTCCGCCGATGGCTGGCGGGATGTTCTGGCACCCGGCATTGCCCGCTACCGGAAGCGCAACATCCGCCGCTACTTCCGCGCCGATGCCGCCTTCGCAAACCCTGAGGTCTACGCGTTCCTTGAAGCCGAGGGGTACCAATACGCGATCCGGCTGCCCGCCAATCAGGTGCTCCAGGATCACATCGCCCACCTGCTCACGCGCCCTGTCGGTCGTCCTCCGGCCGAGGTCCGGCGGTTCCATGCCAACTTCAGCTATCAGGCGCAGAGCTGGACCATGCCGTGCCGTGTCGTGGCCAAAGTCGAATGGCATTCGGGCGAGCTTTATCCCCGTGTCGGCTTCATCGTCACCAACCTGTCGCGCCCGGCCGAAAGTGTCGTCGGTTTCTACAATCAGCGCGGCACGGCCGAGCAGTGCATCAAGGAAGGCAAGAACGCCGTGAAATGGACGCGGCTGTCGTGCTGCTCTTTTGTCGCTAACGCCGTCCGGCTTCAGCTTCATACGCTGGCCTACAATCTCGGCAACTTCATGCGGAGGCTGGCCTTGACGGAAACGGTGAAGCACTGGTCGCTGACGAGCCTGCGGGAGAAGCTCTTCAAGGTCGGTGCCAAGATCGTCAGCCACGCGCGCTATGTGATCTTCCAGATGGCAGAGGTTGCGGTGCCTCGCGCGCTGTTCGCCGAGATTCTGAGCCTGATCGATGGGCTGCGGCCACGAGCGGCACCGTCATAAGAGCGGGGCCTGTGCAAGGCGTCATCACGACGGCAGGAGTGTGTCCGAATGTCAAGAAAATCTAGCCAACCGGGCCCCTTGGGCCCAGCTTCGCCAAGAAAGGTCCGCGCGCCGGCGCGAAGCCGTCGCTCCGACTTCCGTCCGCGCCGAAAATGCAGTATCTTCCGCCTCAACTCGGGATCATCTGGGGAATGTCGACAAAAGGCCCAGCGTGAGGCGGAATGACCGTGCGGCTGGGGTCGCCCGCAGCCCAGCGTTTCAAGGCGCGCTAGACCGGATCGGCCGCTTGGGCTCCGGGCATGCAAATATGTGGTACTCTTCAACTCAGCTCGGCCATATGGAGAGTGCATATGAGATATTTTCTTATAGCCGCTACGATGTTGGTGGGCCTTGTGGGCCCCGTACAAGCGGGTCAATATTGCATCGACGTCTCCAACAATCTGCAACTCACCTGCCTGCCTGGAGCGCTTGTGAAACTTGATGCGAGCGTTGGGCCTGCCACCTTCTGTCGTACGCGGGGCTTCTTCGCCTTCTTGGACGCCCACGCACAGGAAGATGCACAACAGAATGCATGCCGAAACTCTGCCGATCAGGCCGCAAGCTACTGTGCAAAGCGTAAACATGCGCGGATCGCGTCTCGCTGTGCCGCGACTACGCAGCACGATCAGACCTATGTGGTAATATCCAGCGATCCGAACGCAGCACTGTTGCAAGTCTCTCCAACCGGCAATCGATCCATCTCCTATTGGGTAAACGCGACCGCTCTCGATCATGCCGATTAGCGATCCATACCATCGTAAGGCGCAAGGCCAAATACGTCCGATCTATCGTATACCTCGCTCATGCCGTCCGCCGGTGTTAGGCGCGGCGCTTTGGCGCGCAGGCCCGATAAGAGGGGACGCGATGCGCCATCGTCCGCCATGCGTTATCTGCATTCAAATAGGCGGCAGCGGCTTGTGTGTGTCGCCAATAGACCACCCTGCAAGTACAAGTGTCACAAGTCCAAAAATAATGCAGCTAATTGCGAGTGGATTTGCCTGCGGATAGCCCAAAACCTGCGGCGAAATAAATAGCCAGGCGCCGAGGAATGTCGTGCACCAAGGCTTGCAACGGGCAAAGGCGGAGATTTCCGATATGCCCAACAGGATCAGAAGGACACCGCAGATCCATGAATTCCAAATCAAGTCCACTCCAATAGGGATGGCTTCATTGGATGCCCGCCCGATACGTAGAAACCAAGGGGAGACAAAACGCAGGCACCAACGAGCGCGGTTCTCCAATCCTGCCAATGCTTCTTTCTCATAGCGTGTCTCGCGTAACCATGCCGCCAGATGAATGTCCCGCTACGTATCAGCTATGATCTTGACGAGGGTCAAAAGTCAGTTTGCCTTTATGATTCAGTTAACCAAGCATCTTTGCTGCGAGCCCTATCTTTTTGGGGGTATTTTTATATTCAGGCTGAATGCTGCTGCACTAAGTCGTCAGTATTCACTTGCGTGCATGATTGTCAGGACCCGTTGGGTTAGCTCTTCATCGGATGGGTCAGGTGACGCCATGGTTAAGGTCAAATCATAATAGTCGATTTTCCAGAAGTACTTTTCATTATCAAACTCAAATGCACCAAAATCATGCTCGTGGAAGGGGTCGTTCACCTCGGAGAAAGTGCAAAAGGAGCGAACAACCTCAACAATGTCCGCCAGCGCAGGGTGGCTCTCTACCCTGGAGGTAATTAGCCAAAGTCCCCGCTTGGGATCCTTGCGTAACGCGTCATTTAGGGCGCGAATTCGTGACGTCTGTTTATCAGTCATAATCGCGCTCTGGCGATTGAGTCGTAACATGCCGCAGGTGGCGAAGCCGCTTCGAGCAAATTGTGCCGAAGGGGTATGGGTAGGACGTGAGGGATTTGCGGTGTCTTAGGGTGTCATGCATACGGCAAGCGTCCCGTGGCGTAGACCCGCAGCGTGCGGCCGGTCCAGACTTTTGTGACGCCAGATTAGCCGAGTGGTGCCGCGTCGGCATCGGGGCTGTTGTTCCTTAGATTGGCTATCGGAACCGCGGCGGATGACGAGGTGTTCAATTGCCATTGAGAGGAGGTCTTCGGCTGACGACACCGCACCGTAAACGGTCTCTTCGAAATCGAGACTCCAGGAGTGGCCGTCACGAAATCATCATCCAAATCCCGAATGGATTTGATAGAATTAAAAGGTGTTACCTTGCAAAAAGGGGGAGCTGTGGGTCTGAAGGCCGGACTTCGTCCGATGGCTGTAGTAATCGCTACGGCGTTAGCGATGATGCAGGTGTCAGCTGTTCCATATGGAAGAGTTGGTGTTGGAGAGAT
>JAKAVI010000260.1 GCA_021817355.1 Pseudomonadota bacterium
GGCAAGCAGGTTTGCCAGCAGCCGGACCTCGGCGAGAGAGAGTTCGCGCTGGTCCTTGAAGAGGGCGCGAACCTCCTCTGCGTTAAGTCCGAGTGTTCGGCCAAGATCCTCTCGGCTCAGGCCCAGCATTGTCAGGCGTGCATCAAACCAGACCTGATCAAAAAACAGCGACATGCTATTTGCGGGTAGCGGGCCAGTCGATGGGGGTCGCGCCGAGGATCTGGCCGTAGCCGCCCTGCTGGACGATGACAGTGATGCCTTCGCCAGGGCCTGCTCCGGTGGCGGCGCGGGGAAGGTCGAGTGTCACCTGCTTGCCCTTCCAGATGCCCACAGCCTTTATCCCGGTTACGATGTCCCGATAGGTCAGCGTCCGTCCGGCATTCTCGCCGGCACCGATCTTGACCGTTGCCCGCGGGCGCACCGCCATCATCCAGATCGTTGCAGGCGTCGGGGATTTCATTCTGGCGCTGCTGACCACCACGTGTACTTCATGGGGAAGCAAGGAGAGCTTGATCGGAACATCGGGCAGCTTGGCTTCGCGTGCTGCAATCGCCTGGTCGATGGCCGCGTCCTTGCTGCCAACAAGATCCTTGCGGCCGTCAACGATCACTTGCGGAGTATAGACCCCGCCACGGCCCATGGCTTGGGCGTAGGCCTTCTGCCGGTCGGTGTTGGCTTGCGTCGCCAGCGTGTCCGTCCAGCCAAGCATGTCCCAGTAGGTGATCGGCAGGCTGAGGGCCACGACATCCTTGCGGGCCGCCAGCTGCGCGAGAAAAGCGTCGGCCGGGACGCAGGAACTGCAGCCCTGGCTGGTATAGAGTTCGATTACGACCGGCCGCCCAGGCGCCGGCGCTGTGGCTGAGGCGGGGCCACAAAGGCCAAGGACGCAGATGGCCAAGAGCCGCCCCAGCCAGGAGGCGCAGTGATTGCGGGATGGCAGGACAGGGCGGTGGCTCATAGCGCGACAATAGGGAGGACGCTTGCCCGCCTCCAGTCACTTCAGCTTGATGAAATCAGCTGCGCTGGAAAGCTTTCCGTCGGGGCAACAAAAGTGGCGGTGGCAGGGCTGCACAAGCTGCACCGGCTCCCTATATCTGAGCAAGGGCCCAGGAGGGACGCGGATGTGGCATAACAGCTGGATGTTTGGCTTCCATCACTGGATGTGGGCGTGGGGCATGCCGTTTGGCGGCTTCTGGTTTGTCCTATTTCTCGTGGTGCTCTTTGTGGTGTTGCTCCTGCGTTCGCCACATCGCCACCTACCCCCCATGCGTTCCGCAGCCCTTGACCTTCTTGAGCAGCGCTACGCCCGGGGCGAGATCGGCCGCGAGGAATATCTGGAAAAGAAACAGGATCTGCTGAGCTAAGGCGCTCAGTTCACTTGCGTTCGCGGGCCAGTTCGGCGAGCTGACGGCGCATGGCCTCGATCTCGTTCTTCAGTTCGCTGATTTCTTCTGAGGCAGGCTGGGTGGGTGGCTCTGCAGGTTGACTGGCCGGATTGTGCGCGGTGTCGTCTCGTGATGCGGGGGCAAAGGGCGTGAACATCTTCATTGCCCGTTCGAACATCGCCAGGTTCTGTCGGGTAATCGCCTCAAACGCCGATCCGCCGCCGCCAAAGGCTTCCGCCAGACGCTGGCGCATCTGCTCCTGATTCTTGGCAAAACTTTCCATGGAAAGATCAAGATAGCCTGGCACAAAGGCCTGCAGGGAATCGCCATAAAGGCGTATCAGCTGGCGCAAGAAACGTATGGGCAGAAGATTCTGTCCCTTGCTCTCTTCTTCGAAGATGATCTGGGTCAGCACCGAGCGGGTGATGTCTTCGCCGCTGCGGGCATCGCGGACCTCGAACTCAACCCCCTCCTTCACCATCTCGCAGAGATGATCGAGCGTCACATAGCTCGAGGTATGTGTGTTGTAGAGACGGCGGTTGGCGTATTTCTTGATGATGACGGGCTCGCCCGTCACGGTCTTTTCATCGCTCACCGGTCTACCCGTATCATGTACCTGCCGCGCCGCCAGTCAGCGCTGCCCTGACGTAACAAGAGCATCACAATTCCACGGCTGTCCAGTGGGCTTCCGCCGCGGCGCTGCACTGCACCCTCCGGTTGTGCACCTAACCCATTAATATAAAATAAGAATTTATGGCAGTTTACCCTCGCTCGCATTCGCGGCATTGTACGCGCCGATCCGTGCAATTCAGGTAAAAGGATATGCCATGACCGAAGTCGTCATCGTTTCTGCGGCCCGCACGCCAGTGGGTTCCTTTAATGGTGCCTTCGCCAATCTGCCGGCCCATGAACTGGGCCGGGCCGCCATTGCTGCCGCACTGTCCCGCGCCGGGGTTGAGGGCAAGGCCGTCGATGAGGTCGTGATGGGCCAGGTATTGACTGCGGCTGGCGGACAAAATCCAGGACGGCAGGCTGCGGTTGCCGCGGGCATTCCCTTTGAAACTCCGGCCTGGCTGGTCAACCAGCTGTGTGGCTCAGGCCTGCGGGCAGTCGCGCTTGGCTACCAGGCGATCGTCAATGGCGATGCCCACATTGTCGTTGCGGGCGGTCAGGAAAGCATGAGCCAGGCACCTCACGCTGCCCATCTGCGCAGCGGCGTTAAGATGGGTGGTCTCGAGTTTACCGATACGATGCTCAAAGACGGGTTGTGGGACGCCTTTCACGGTTACCACATGGGGGTTACCGCCGAAAATGTTGCACGCCAGTGGCAGATTACCCGCGAACAGCAGGATGCCTTTGCGGTCGCCTCGCAGAACAAGGCCGAAGCAGCGCGCAAGGCTGGCCGCTTCAATGATGAAATCGTTCCTGTCGTGATCAAGGAACGCAAGGGCGAGCGTAGTATCGATCGCGATGAGTATATCCGCGACGGCGTCACCTATGACAGCGTGCGCGCGCTGAAGCCCGCTTTCCAGAAAGATGGCTCGGTGACGGCAGCAAACGCATCGGGCATTAATGACGGGGCGGCAGCGCTGGTGCTGATGACGGCCGCCGCGGCAAAAGCCCATGGCCTCAAGCCACTGGCCCGTATTGCGTCCTGGGCCCATGCCGGTGTTGACCCGGCGATCATGGGCAGCGGCCCAATACCGGCCTCGCGTGCGGCACTGAAAAAAGCCGGCTGGGCGGTTTCGGATCTGGAT
>JAKAVI010000417.1 GCA_021817355.1 Pseudomonadota bacterium
CGGTTCATCCGCGTTGGGCCGGTGGCCCTGACCACGGCGAGCCTGCTTGAATCCTAAAGCTAAGAGCGCCAAGGGTTCTCTGGCCAATTGTGTTTGGGGTAGCGGCCGCGCATGTCCCGCCGTACCTCTGCCCACGCCCCCTTCCAGAAGCCTGCTATATCAGCGGTTAGCGCGATCGGCCGGCCCGCCGGTGACAGCAGCGCGAGCCGCAGCGGCACGCGTCCGCCTGCGAGCCTGGGGGTTTGGGTCAAGCCGTAGAAATGCTGGGCGCGGGCGGATGCGACAGGAACGGGCTCGGTATAATCCACCGCGGCCCGACCATGAGGAAGTGACAGATGGGTCGGCAATTCCCTGTCGAGGCGATCGCGCAGCGACCAATCCAGTTGCCCGAGCAGCGCTGCGCAAAGATCAAGGCGCGCGATATCGGCGAGCCGCGTGCACCCGTAAAGATGCGACCCCAACCACTGCTTGAGATTTGCGTTCAAGCTCGCATCATCCGTCGCCGGCCAGACATCGGCTTCCAGCCGGTGCATCAGGCAGATGCGTGCCTGGAGATTGCGTGCCACCTCGGTCCAGGGCAGGCGAGATGGCTCCTTACGTAGGGCTTCCAGGAGTACCGCGGCAGCCTCTGCTGCCTCGGGAGACTGGGAGCGCTCTTCCAGTACCAATGCGCCGAGGCACTTGCGACGCTGTGCAACAACGCTGCCGGTAACCGGGTCAAGACGCGTTTCCAGGGTTTCTCTGATCCGTGCAGCGAGGATTGTGGGCAGCGCTGCAACATCAAGAGGCGCTGCCATGCAGATGCGTGGCGAGGTTTTCATTTCCAGTGCCGCGACCGCAAGGAGTTCGGCCCGGGCAAGCGGATCGGTCGTTGCAACTTTTGCCCCGCCGCCACCGGAGAGACGGAAGCTGCCCGGCTCGCTGCGGCGTTGTGCCAGGCGGTCGGGGAACGCCGCGGCGATGAGTGGCGCCGGATTGCCTGCCGCCCTCAGCGTGCTGCCGATGCCAAGGCGCCTGCGATATTGTTTGGCAGTGTGGCGGATCATGCGGATCGCGCTTCTGTCGGCGCCCGGGACCAAGGCGGGATCTTCAATCGCCTCCAGCCGCAGCAGGATGTCTGCTGGCGTTTCGGGTCCCTTGCCCAAGGGATCACTTCCTTCCAGGAGTGCCGCAAGATCGCAGGCCCGTGCCACCACCGGCGGGGCTTCGGCAGCGAGCATCATGGCGCTCAACCGCGGATGGGCGCCAAGTCTGCTCATGCGGGTTCCAAGCCTGGTCAGCTGACCTGAGGGGTCGATGGCGCCAAGCTCGGCGAGCAGCGCACGGGCGGTGGCAAGGGCACCTTCGGGTGGTGCATCGAGAAAGGCGAGCTTGTCAGGGGGCGTGCCCCAGACGGCGCAATCTAGCACCAGCCCGGAAAGTTCGGCCTCCAGAATTTCCGCGCGGTCATGGGGACGCAGACCACGCTGGGCTGCTTCACTCCACAGCCGGATGGCAATGCCGGGGGCTTCACGTCCGGCGCGGCCGGAACGCTGATCAGCCCCCGCACGGCTGACCCGCTCTGTCGTCAACCGGGTCAGGCCGCTGGCCGGGTCAAAACGCGGTATGCGGCGCAATCCACCATCGATGACGATCCGCACACCCGGCACGGTGAGCGAAGTCTCGGCGATGGCGGTGGCCAATACTACGCGCCGGCGAACGCCGGGGCGCAGCGCCAGGTCCTGCGCTGCTGGCGGCAGGTCGCCGTGCAACGGCAGTACGCTTGCATCAATCCCCTCGAGCGCCGCCTCGGTGCGGCGGATTTCTGCCATGCCGGGCAGGAAGGCGAGGATATCACCCTGCGCTTCGGTGAGGGCGGCGCGAACGGCCCGCGCCATGATCAGAGGCAGCTCGCGGGGGTTTTGGAAATCGCGCGCGGCATGGCGGAGTTCAACGGAGTGGATACGTCCGGTGCTCTCGATGAGGGGAGCCGCCATCATGGCGCTGAGGCGGGTGACATCGAGGGTTGCGGACATGGCAAGCACCCTGAGGTCGGGCCGCAACACCGCCTGGGCATCCAGACAGAATGCGAGCGCAAGATCAGCGTCGAGCGAGCGCTCGTGGATTTCATCTAGGATAACCGTGCTAACCCCTTCCAGTCCCGGATCGGCGAGAAGGCGGCGGACGAAGAGCCCGGTGGTGAGGACCTCGATACGCGTGGCGGAAGAAACGGCGCTTTCCAGGCGGGTTCGGAAGCCAATGGTCTGGCCCACCGTCTCGCCGATCAGGCTTGCCATGCGGCTGGCCGCGGCACGCGTGGCCAGCCGGCGCGGTTCGAGCATCAGGATGCGCCCCTGGTTCATCGGCGCTGAGCCGATCAGCGCGAGAGGCACGCAGGTCGTCTTGCCAGCGCCCGGCGGGGCAACGAGCACAGCATTGGATTGCCTGCCCAGCGTGGAAAGAAGGCGCGGCAGACAATCTGCAATCGGCAGGTCAGGCGTCGCGAATTGATGAGCCGTCATGATCAGGGAGAGGGGCAAGAGGCGATGAAGACAAGGTGTCGCGTATTCCCTCGGTCATATCACGGTTGCAAACAGTGTGGCTCATGCCTTGATCGGGGTTCAGCGACATTTACGCCCCTGACAAAACCGGTATTGGCGCCCCCCTTATGAGCCCCTGGCAACCGGAGCACAGCAAAAGCTTTCGATCAACAGGCCGCGTACCCTGCGTTTATGTCGAAATGGCTCCGGACGAGAACCTCTCACAGCCGCCACGGGCACGGGAAAAAGCCCTGGATAGGATCAAGGCACCAGGACGGGTTGCCGTTACAAAGGCATGCCAGCGGGCGCTGTCCCGAGCGCCAGGGGCCAGGTCCTAAAACCTTAGGCCTGTCTCGGGTCTGCTCCGCGTTTCTTATGGGCGCTCCTACTTTGGCGGCTTGGGATTTGTGAGATGGCTTTGGGGCGTTCGTGGACGTCGCATGTGGAATTTGACACAGGCGGGGCAGGAGGTACGGCGAGGTTCCGAACCGACGGTTGGCGAGCCGGCGTCAACCTGTATCGGCGATCTGCCATTGCGTCCGGCTTGTGGCGTTCACTTTTGTCTGCAGGAGTAATGGCGTCGTCATTCTATGACCGTCTTGCCACGAC
>JAKAVI010000119.1 GCA_021817355.1 Pseudomonadota bacterium
TGACGGGGAGGGGGAGGGGAATTAAGTATGTCTCGTTTGCAGAGCCGTCCGGCTATGGGGTGGCCGGAAAACGGTGTCTATTGGCGTTGGCTGAAGCTGGAGCGGACCTGACGTGGGCACCTATGGTTCCTAAATTGGGTGGCCCAATGCACTATGGACAGTTTCGGGGAACGGGTGTTGGAGACCGGGAAATCGATCAATACTGCAACCGCGCCATAGATTATGACCTCGTCATCGTACACACCGTTCCGGAGTACTTTCCACACTGGATCGAGGCCGAGCGACCGCGAAAGGTGATCGGCCACACGGTGTGGGAGACGACGGCTATTCCTTCCCATTGGCGTGCGCTGCTCAACATGGTCGACCACCTCATTGTCCCTTGCGCGTGGAACAAGAAGGTGTTTCAGGAGGGAGGCGTGACCGTCCCGATCAGCGTCGTTCCTCATATTGTCGAAGTTCCGATCGCGGCATCTACATGTCCCCCGGCCGATAATGATGGGTATGTCTTCTATACCATCGGCACCTGGACACATCGAAAGTCCCTGTTCTACACCGTCAAAGCCTACTGCGAAGCATTTACGGCCGCCGATCCGACCACACTGATCATCAAGACGGCGCCGCGCGACTTTACGGCCACCGGGCTATGGCATCGCTTCAGTCGATCGACGGCGGATGCGCTGAAGCGCTTGACGCGCCAGTACCGCAACCCGCCTCGAATACGCCTGATTACCGATGAGCTTAGTGAAAGTGAGATACGCCGACTGCACCAGCGTGGTGACTGCTACGTGTCTTTGTGTCGGACAGAGGGTTGGGGCATCGGCGCGTTTGACGCGGCCAGCTATGGCAACCCCGTGGTAATGACAGGCTTTGGCGGCCAGCTCGATTACCTTGACCCGAATCTTTCCTACCTAATTGGGTATGAGCTTGTTCCGGTGATCAATCCATCTGCACCGCGTTCGTACTCGCCGGACCAACGTTGGGCCGAGCCGGACATCGAGCACGGTGCAGCGATGCTACGAGAGGTAATGGCGCGACCGGACGCAGCGAAGGCGCGTGCTTGTAGGTTACAAAACCGAATTCTGGAGCGGTTCAGCGCGCGCCCGGTCAGTGATTGTCTGTTGACTACGCTCGACCGCGTCAGGGCGTAGCGTCCGGCTGAGGCCTGACCAGTCGGAGCTGTCTGCTTAATCTGTGACCAAACCGTTCGGTCCACTGGCGCCAGATCAAATAGGCTTTCTTGGCCAAGAAAGTGGTGCCGTATTTGGCGAGCAAGATGGGAGATCTTCCGAGCCAACCGGCAAGGGAACGCCACTGAGCTTTTTGTTGTAACTGATAGGTGCGGGCCAGCCGGGCTGTTGCGAGAAATTCCTCCACATGTCCCAGAGATCGCACGGCCCCCAGAGCCCGCTCGCACGCAATATGGGCAGAGGCCGGGAATGCCGGATGGATATTCCGCTCGTGCCGGCGGACGTATACCCAGGCGTTGGAATTAAAATGAAATCGGCACTTCTTGATCGTGAGGCTAACCCAGAAGAGCCAATCCTCACCGCATGCAAGGTCTTCGGCGAACTGTGCCCCCCCGATGGCGTCTTTGCGAATCAAACAGGCGTGGATGGCTGGACAAGAAAGCAGAAGAGCCCGGGTTGAATTTGTCTGCAGGTCGAGATGGTCGCACGTCATCGCGCGAAGCCATGCGGCAAGCCAACGCGGCGGTGGCGCCGCCGAGCCATCGAGATGGAAAGGGTCGAAGAGTCTTGGCGGGCCGCCATGCGAACCGACAAATTTGGCCTGGCAGACCACGATGTCGAGCTCGGCCTGGTTCATAAAGCAGGTCAGCGCGGACTCAATCATGTTCGGGTCCAGCATGTCGTCATCATCGAGAAACAGAACATAACTGCCACGAGCGCGGGCCAGGCCTTCGTTTCGTGCGCGGGAACGTCCCATATTGTCTGGCAAAGTGTAAAGCTGAACCTGCGGGATCCGCTGTGCGAGGGCCGCAAGCGCCGGCCGGTGCTCGATATCCGAGCCATCGTCCACTATGATGATCTCGTTGACCGGATGAGACTGGATCAATACGGAATCTACGGCAGCCGCCAGTAGGTCAGGTCGATTGAAGGTCGGAATGATGACGGTGATCGTAGCAGAATGGAACGGCATTTGGCGTTCGTCAAAGCGGAGCATCATCTGGAAGACTTAGCTGCGTAGGTACGAAGCCAGGATTGAGCCGTGCGCGCCCAGAGCATCACCGTGGCCGTGCCAGAAGATCCTGGTACTCGAGTTTCAGCCTCCTTCATCGAAGTCCGTGGACGGTCCGCCGGCGGAAGAAATCGTCTGGCTGAGACGGTATAAGTCGTATCAACATTACGAACATAATCTTCGGTTATCAATCCGGCATGCACTCGACTGAAATCCCGCCTGCGCTTGTTCCACCACAAATGGCTCCACAGGTGCATGCTGATCACGCCGTCGAAATCGGTATCGAGTCCCTCCAGCAGCATCTGCACACCAGCCGGTCTGAAGCCATGTTTATAAAAGGTCCTTTGTGGTTCGACGTGTATATCATTTGGCAATTGAAGGCTGAGTTCGTGCGCCAGGAAGCCCGAGTGATTGCTCCACGAACCGTCAAACGCGGCGTACATTCGTTGTCTCCAGGCAACGACGAACGGTGATTTCCGCTCTGCCATGATTACGGCATTGCAAAGCGATGGCTGCATCTGGCCGGTTCGGTGGCACATCACATCATCCTCCTGTCCGAGAACGCAGGGGTATCGAAGTAGTGCGTCGGGGAATGGATTGACGAAGATGGTATCGATGTCAGCATAGATGCCGCCGTGTTCGATCAGTGCATCGAGCCTGATCACATCGGCATGGTGGGCGTAGCGATACCGGTTCAGCACACGCTGCTTGTAGGTGTAGGACGCGATAAATGGATCGGGTTCAGCGGGAACGATCGTGACGGTATCACCAATCATGTCCCAATAGGGGCCGTAGGGCTGATGATGACAGTGGAGGTAGATCTCGCACGGTGCGTTTACCTGTCGACAGGATTCCAGGCACAGGTAATGCACCAGATGAAGAGGCTCTGGCTTTGCCCTCAAGCCGAAGACGAAGTGAAATGTTCTTGGAATCATGTGTTGCCACCGCTCATTGAGGTAGGGTAGCGTCTCACGGAAGTTCTGGCAATTGAACTTGCGCACGTCTCAACGCCCGCGGCTGCTGTATATTTCCCCGGTGTGGCCGATGCCGACAGGCGGCGGTCTGGCGATGCGTGCGTTTCAGGTTTTAAATGCACTGGCGGAGCGCTATGACGTGTCGCTCTTGACCAGAGGGGACCTTAATTCGCAGAAGCTTGAGGGGCAGCAGGCGCGTACGCGCGACGCCTGCCGATCAGTGACAATACTTCCCGCCGGTGGCAGACGGCTCGGTGCCCTCTGGCGGCGGGGATTGCGGCGAGTATACCCCAACGCGTATTATGCCATCTATCGCCAGCCCTCCGACTGGTGCTTCATTTCAGCGGCGGATCGCCAGGTACTGGCCAGGGCGTACGCGGACGAGAAATTCGATCTCATACATTTGCATCGCCTCTATATGTTGCCGATACTGTCGAATATACCCGCGCATCTGTCCTGCGTACCGGCACAGATAGACATGGACGATGTCGAATCGCGTACGCGCGAACGCCTGGCCAGGCTCGCGAAGCTCAACGGTGATATTCGCCTGGCTCGGCTGATGGCTCACGATGCGGAGCTGTATCGGTCTCTTGAGATCCATCAACTGTCACGCTTTGTGAGAGCCTTCGTGTGCGCCACAGGCGACAGACAGCTTCTGTCCAGCAAGATCAATAAGCCCCCCATCGTTGTAATTCCGAACACCGTCGCTATTCCACAAACCAGGTCCAGTTCCGAATATCGCGCGTCGAGTAGCTTTATTTTCCTCTTTGTTGGATCGATCGGTTACTATCCGAATTTGGACGCCGTCGCTTTCTTTTGCCGCGAAATTGCGCCAGTCCTGCGTCGCCGGGCGACCATCCCCTTCGAGATCAGGGCCGTTGCGTCGGGGCGGACGCGACAATGGTCGAAAGTGCCACAAATTCCCGAGCTCGTCCGCTGCGATCCGAGCGAGTATGGACTTGCCGCAGAGTACGCCAAGGCTGATGCTGTTGTCGCGCCCATCCGGGCTGGAGGCGGGACACGCATCAAGATCCTGGAAGCGTTTGCCCATAAAAGACCTGTAGTTGCGACATCAATTGGAGCCGAGGGCCTCGGCGTGCGTGCGGACGAGCATATCTTGATTGCCGACACGGCGGAAGCCTTCGCCGCGCAATGTCTCAGGCTTATGCAGGATTTCAGGTTGCGTGGCGATATCTCGGAACGCGCCTTCGAGCTTGTCTCGACATATCACGGAAGCGAAGCACTGCGACAGTGCTTTGATGCGGGTGAAGGACATGAAGATGAAGAGCCCACGAAGAGTTGTACGAGAAATGTTGGAGCGTGTCGGGATGAAGCCCCCGTCACATCGACCGGACATTAGCGACTATCTCAATCCCGCATTCGTTCGGGCGTTTCGCCGGCTTCCGGTGCGGACGATTTTTGAATTTGGCTGCAATGATGCTGCCGACACGCTTAGGCTGCGAGACAGCTTCGGTGCGGTCGTACACGCGTTCGAGTGCAACCCCAATACTTTGCCGATCGCGAGAAGGCGCCTAGCCGGTCAGCGGGACGTTGTCCTGGTGGAACGCGCGGTCTGGGATTCCGATGAATGGATTCCCTTCTACCCGGTGGTACACACGACGCAGAACGACCGCGTTGTGTTGAACCCTGGCGCATCGTCGTGCTTTCATACCGTGAGTGGCTATCACCAGGAGTACGTGCAGTCGGAAGTCATGGTCGAGGCCACGCGACTCGACACCTACTGCAGTGCCAACGGGCTCGATGGGCCAGATCTGCTCTGCATCGATGTCCAAGGTGCGGCGCTACGAGCTCTTCGAGGTCTCGGCCACTACATCGATGGCGTCAAGGCGTTGATCGTGGAGCTTGAGCACCGTGAAATCTTTATCGGTGAGGATCTCTATCCAGCCGTTGACAACTTCCTCATCGCAGCCGGCTTCTCTCAAGCCGTGCGGATCGAGCGCGAGGGCTGGTTCTGCGACTATCTTTATCTGCGAAGCTGAAGTCTGCCCAGATGCATACGAGTCTACTGGCATAGACTGTGTTCCAAGAATTTATGTAAGAGGGTGGGCGAGCCAGGCGACGCCGTTCGAAGTTTGCCTGGGCGAGCTTTTGCACTCCGTGCCGCCTTCCTTTGAATGGGAGGCGGGCGGGAGCGCTACCCATCGCGCTT
Source organism: Pseudomonadota bacterium (assembly GCA_021817355.1). Next base: position 5,341 of record JAKAVI010000119.1, read on the forward strand.
CTTATCCTCCATTGGCACGGAAGAGGTCGAGCGTGCGGCTGTAAGCGAGTTTGGCTGCGGCCTCATTGTAGTCTGCTCTACGATCCGAATTAAACCCGTGGCCGGCATCGTAGATATAGACCGGAACCTCGGGGTGGGCGGCGCGCACCTTGTCAATGCCTTCTATGGGAATGCCGTGATCATGTTCGCCGAAATGGCAGATTACCGGGCACTTGGGCTGTTCTTCGGCAAATTGCGGCACGAGGCTGCCGTAATAGGAAGAGCCGGCGGCAAGTCCGTGACAGCGGCAGGCCGCCGCCCACACCACCGAGCCACCATAGCAGTAGCCGACGATGAAGACGGGACCCTTGGCCTTGAGGGCATCGATGCAGACCTGGGTGTCCGCGATCGACTGGGTGAAGGGGTGCTGCTGGCGGGCGATCTGAATGCATTTTTGGATGTCTTCCGGAGTGTACTGCGCGGCAAGACCTGGTGCTTCGCGATCATAAAGCGCGGGGGCGAGGACCTCGTAGCCCTCGGCGGCATATTTGTCGGCCAGTTCCTTGATGTGTTCGGTGACGCCGAAGATTTCCTGGATGAGGACGACGCCACCGCGTCTCTGACCGGAGGCAGCGACATGATAGACACCGATCCTGGCGCCATCACCCATCGTCATTTCTGTCATCTTGCCCTTAAGCGCCATCGGTCGGTCTCCTCAGGTTGAACTGTGGGCAACATAGAACGGACGAGCGCTATCGCCCAAGTAAAAATCCGCAACTGGACAGCTGGACGCGTGCCATGGCCGCGGGGCGGCTCATTCCTCTGATGACCCTCTGTCCTGGCGTTCGGCGCCTGGCCCTCTCCCTGGGCGGGAGCGCCTGAGGTCAAAGCTGGCGGGTCACTGGGGGCGGAGGCTAAAGCCGGCGCGCGGGAAATGCACATGGACGCGGCCGACCTGCTGGTGCTCGCGGGCAATGACGATGCGCTCCCTGTTGGCTGCAAGGAGGATGCCGGAAATAGGATCGCGGCCATAATCATTCGCCATGACGAATACCGCGCTACCACGGGCAAGCCCCAGGCCATCGCGCGCCTCATGGGCGATGTGGTCGGCCGAAACCGGTTCAGCAGCAGCGGCTATGGCAAGAGCATCGGTGGGACTGATGCTCGTGTGGGTGCCATGGCCGATCTCGGCAAGCCGCATCCGCCAAGCCGAGATGTAGGGCATGTCGGCGAGCAGCGCGTCGCAGTCCTGTGCGAGAGCACTCCTGTAGAACCAGATGTTCATGTAGCTGGCGATATCGGCGAGGCTGGGTGCATTGCCACCAAGCCAAGCTTTGCCGCTGGCAAGCTCCTGTTCGATCCACGCCACCATGGCTCGGAACTGGCCCTTGGCCTCAGGCACGGTGGCCTTCATGCGGCTGATGTCGAAGCTGTTGCCCGACAGTGCCTCACGATCCTTGATGAACGCTGCGGGAACCTGATCTCCGATAGTGCCAAAAATGATGTTCACCGCAGACTGAAAGAGCAGGCGATCGGCCCAGGCATTGACCATCCAGTCCGCAGCATGGATGAGCTTGGGATCGGGAAAGCGCTGTTCGAGCTCGGCCATGATGACCCCGGTGTCACAGTAGATGTCGGCTCCGATCTGCATCACCGGGATACGCCGGTAGCCTCCGGTCAGAACCGTCAGCTCGGGTTTGGGCATGATCGTCGGCTCGACCACTTCGGTCCATGACAGCCGCTTGATGCCAAAGAGCAGGCGCACCTTTTCGGAGAAGGGTGACGCAGGATAATGATGAAAGAGGATGGAACTGGTCATGACCACGTTGCTCCGCGTGTTACCCGTGCCGCAAGATCAAATGCCGGCATCTGTGTTGTGTGACAGTGGCTGAATGTCGAGGCATGGTAGGCAGCGCTGGCATGGAATGTAAATGGTCGCGCCGAGCTGGCCTGGGGCGGAGACCGTCGCGGCGATCCTCGTGCAGTCCTCCCGCCCCAGGACAGCTTTGCCCCAAGGGGAAACCAAGGGTGAGGCATGACGTTGCCACCCAAAGATAGGCTGCACAGGGCAATGGATTACGTACCCATCACCTTTAGGAGGGTCTGCCGCCCAATTGCCATGAGGATAGAAGTACGCCAGACCTCCTTCATGGCGGCCTGGCCTGGCACGCTCTGTTCGAGTGGCCTTTTAGACGCTGACCACGCTTTCGCCAGCAAGAGTTTCTACGCGAACGTCTGCGCAGGTCAGGATTGCCGCAAGGAACCAGTCCTGGCGGCAGGGTCCAAGAACGCTCAGGGCGGAGAGGTCGTGGTTATTGCGCCTGTGCCCCATCCTTGGCGACAAAACCCTCCCAGCCGCTCATATATCTTACGAAGCTGGGGCTGAGGCCTTCCTCACGCAGATGCTGCTCGCTCACCGGCAGTGCGGGTGAGGTATAGCGCGGGTCATTCTGGATCCGGTAGGGCACGTCGTGGCGCAGGATGGCGGCGCGGCCCATCAGTACGAAATCGCAGCCTGCCTCCAGCACGCCTGCCGCAGCGCGCGCACTCATGATCTTTCCGGCCGCACCGACGCGAACCTTGCCGCGGGGCAGATCGGTAAAGTAGCTCATCAGCGTCTGGCCCTTGAACTCAGCTTCTTCGGGCTCCTTGCCGACATCCCACAGCGAGAGATCGAGATAATCGATCTTGCCCTGACGCAGCACTTCGGCGGCAAAGGCGCGCATTTCGGCAAGCTTGAGGCCGAAGCGTTCGGGGGATATGCGCAGGCCGAGCTGGAAATCGGGACGACATCTGGTGCGAACGCCATCGATGATCTCGAAGATGAGGCGGGTGCGGTTTTCGAGGCTGCCACCATAAAGATCACTGCGCCGGTTGGTTCTGGGCGACAGGAACTGGGCGAGGAGATAGCCATGGGCACCATGGAGTTCGACGCCGTTGAAGCCCGCGGTCTGCGCCCGCAGCGCCGCCTTGATGAAGTCCTCGCGCACGGCCTCAACCTCGGCTGTGGTGAGGGCGCGGGCACCTTTTTCGGGATCATCGGAGGGGCAGAGCGGGGTCGCAACAAGCTCATGGGGCGAACGGTTGCCGGCGTGATGCAGCTGTACCGCTGACACTGACCCATAGGAGGCGATGGCTTTGGCGAGACGGCTGAGGCCTTCAAGGTGCATGTCGGAGAAAATGCCGAGCTGTCCGGCAAAGCCCTGCCCCTCCTTCTGCACATGGGCGGCGCAGGTCATGGTGAGGGCGAAGCCGCCCTTGGCGCGCATCGTTAGCCAGTGGAATTCCTCATCGGACAGTCGGCCATCGGCATGGCTTTGCTGGTTGGTCAAAGGCGCAAGCATGAAACGGTTCTTGAGGGCAGGACCGTGGGTGAGGGTGAGCGGTTCAAACAGGCGTGAAATCGACATGGGGATCCATCAAGGGGTGAGTTGCAGAAGGGAATCTGGTTTCAGCGCAGGCTCTGGCGCGCAACTGCTGCACGAAAGGCCGGTCGGCTCTCCAGACGTTGAAAGTAGCGGCTTGTGACCTCGCCCAACAGCGTGCCAAGGCCGATGGCGCGGGCGAGCAGCAGCGCATAACCGACACTGATATCGGCGGTAGAAAAGCCCGCCGGGCAAAGAAACGCCGTGTTGGCGAGAGCGCTTTCAAGCGGGCACAGACGCGTGCGCAGGACCCTCTCATGGGCTGTGGCCACGGCTTCGTTCAGCCCTTCCTCGGGCGCAAAGAGGCGGTAGCGCAGGATGGTGGCGAGCGGTGGCATGAGGCTTGCCTCACCATAAAGCAGCCAGTTGAGCCACTGGGCATAGTCCTTGTCGCCGGGCGCGAAAGAAAATTCTCCCTTGCCATGAACGCTGTCCAGATATTGCAGGATGGCAATGGATTCGCTGAGCTCCGTGGTGCCGTCGACCAGATAGGGGACGGTGCCGAGCGGATTGATGGCAAGATAGTCGGGCGCGTGCTGGCGAGGCGGAAACTCCATCACCTGCAGATCATAGGAAAGGCCCAGCTCTTCGAGGAACCAGAGGACGCGGAAGGAGCGGGCATGGGCGCAATGATAAAGGTGAAGCATGGAACAGGCACTGCTCCGCAAATGGCGTTTTCGATCCATTTTAGCGGCCCTCGCCGGACAAGTGAATGAGGAGAAGGTGCCTCTTCGCGCTGGCGTCCCCAGTAGGCATGACGAGGATGTTTGCCGCCACCTGCGGGCGGCAGGTGCTGTCCTGCTGCCCGCAGTGGCCTGGCAAGGCCGGCCGCTTTGGTGGGAGTGATCGGGAGGTGGGATAGGGAGGCTCAGATCCGCTCGATGATGATCGCCGGAGCCATGCCGCCTGCGGCGCACATCGTCACCAGACCACGCTTGAGGTCGCGCCGCTCCAGTTCGTCGAGGATGGTGCCGATCAGGATCGAACCGGTGGCGCCGATGGGATGGCCAAGGGCAATGGCGCCGCCATTGACGTTGACCTTTTCGCGGTCGAGATCAAGATCGCGCATGAATTTTTCGGCGACGACGGCAAAGGCCTCGTTGATTTCGAAGAGATCGATATCGTCGAGGGTGAGCCCGGCCTTCTCGAGCACCTTGCGGGCGGCCGGCACCGGTGCGTTCAGCATCAGCGTCGGACTGTCACCGGCATTGGCCATGGCAACGACGCGGGCCCGCGGCTTCAGGCCATGTTTTTTGGCGTAAGAGGGGGAAGCCAGAAGAACCGCTGCGGCTCCGTCTACGACGCCGGAGGAATTGCCGGCATGGTGGATGTACTCGATCTTGAGGTCTGGATAGACCTGGCGGATCAGTCCCGCATAGGTGGTGCCTTTTTCATCAAGTGGCACCTCGGCCATCGCCGTGAAGGCGGGTTTGAGGGCAGCCAGCGCCTCCAGTGTGGTCTGCGGGCGGGGGAATTCGTCGCGGTCGAGCGCCAGCGTGCCATCCTCGTGATAGACCGGAACCAGGCTCTTGGCGAAACGGTTTTCGCGCATGGCGATCTCGGCACGACGCTGGCTTTCGACGGAAAGCTCTTCGGTCGCGCGCCGCGAAATGCCTTCCATCGTGGCAATGGCATCGGCGCAGACGCCTTGATGAGACTGTGGATGCAGGGCGCGCAGATGCAGGTTGCCCACATCCATCATTGGTGGCGTTTTGGGATCAGCGCTGGCGGCAGTGTAGCTCATCATTTCAGTGCCGCCCGCAACCACGAGATCTTCCATGCCTGCCATGATCTGGGCTGCTGCCATATTGACGGTGGTGATGCCCGAGCCGCAGAAGCGGTCGAGAGTGACGCCGCTGGCCTTGGTGTCGTAACCGGCATCAAGTGCAGCCATGCGGCCAAGATCACAGCTCTGCTTGCCGCGTTGTGAGGAGGTACCCCAGATCACGTCATCGACTTCGGCGGTGTTGAGATGATTGCGCTCGGCAATCGCCTTCAGAACCGTTGCTGCCAGGCGCTGGGGATGAAGTTCGGTCAGTGCACCTTTGCCAACCTTGCCAATGCCGCGCGGAGTTCGGCAGGCATCGATGATCCATGCTTCGGACATATCATTCGCCTTTATGTAGGAGGAATAAGCAATTTCATTGCGCGCCGATCTAATCCGCAGCCATTTTAAAGGTCAAGGTGTTTTGGCGCCTGACGCCGCGGCACAAGGGCTGAAAGCTGCAACCGGCAGAGGAGGCGGCGGAAGTAACTGCAGGCGGGTGGCGCCTGCTGCGTCCTTTGGGAGCTGCAACTAAGAAAATTTCACTTCTGAGCGAAGCCCGAGGTCTGCGCAATGGTGTATGACACCAGGCTTTGAGAGAAGCCATCAGCGAAGACGCAAGACCCGCGATGGCAATTTGACAGGCTCGAAAGCACTGGGTTGAAGGGAAGGCTTTGGTGTGCCTTCTCTTGCTCGCTCACCGATATGGGCGGGGTGAGGCCACAGGACGTGATTGCGGTAGCCGCTCGGGCGATCTGATACCGGCTTTGATGCCGCTCTGCGGTCAAAGCTTCGGTATCCCGTTCCCTCAACATGGAAAATTCCGCGCCCAGGCTCAAGAGGCGCCGAAAGTCACACGTCCTTTGCAAGCCGACGCGCTGTCCTGTCCTGGTCGGTTCCTTCGAACTGGAATGTGAGCAATGGCGTCACGGCGTTGCCGATGAATTATTCCACGCGCCATTTTTTGATGAAAATGGCCATGATGTATGGCGTGATCGAATGCGAGGTTAACGCGGAAAATCTGAGTGCGCCCTGCAAGAAGACCGTGCCTGTCAAAGTCACTATGGCGAAGACTACGGCGAAGGACCGCGCGGATGCATTGCTGAAGGAGTTTGTTTTCAGCGTCAGTGGACTGGCCTAACTCCCTGCTGGATATTCTGGCCCAAGATATTGCCGGTCGAGCTCGCCAACCCTGCTCTGAGGCACGGCCAGAAGGTGGCGAGAGGCGGCGCTGCGCTTCACGCTTCCCCAAATGCCTCATCGTAGATCGCTTCGATGTTCTGTATCTCCTCATCCGTCAGCGCCGCGAATTCCTTCTCGCGCGCGCGGTTCGAGAGCTTGCCGTCGTTCTGGTTTAGGAAGCGGAAGAGCAGGTCGATGGTCCGCTCGGGCATGTCGATCATGCCTTCGATGCGTCTGCGGAAGTCATCGTAGCAGCGCAGGAAGTTTGTCTCATAGGGCAGGTCGTGTTCAATGGTCCGCTTGACGCATTTATAGAGGAATTCGGCGTGCGGGGTGGCATCGAAGAAGCGGTAGAAGTCTCCGGTGTCATTCAGGACTTTGACGTTGAATTGTTCGGTGGGCTCCCAGCGGATGTGGGGCAGAAGCCGCTCCGAATAGGACTCCAGCGTCTCGTGATAGCTATCGATCTCGTCGAGGATCGCGGCCGAGACCGGGAACACGACGCCGGGCGGATTGTAGCCACGCTCGGCCAGGACGTGATGGATAAGATAGCGGTGCAGGCGGCCGTTGCCGTCCTCGAACGGATGGACATAGACAAAGCCGAAGGCGAGGATTGCCGCAGCAATGACGGCGTCGATTTGTTGCGCGGCGTTGCGGTCGAACGCGATCATGCCCTCGATCAGTGAGGGAAGGTCTTCCGGCCGGGCGCTGATATGGGCAGGCAGGGGGAGGCGAGCTTCACGGGCGTGTTCGCCGACAAAGCCGCCTTCGTCGCGGAAGCCGAGCTTGACGAAGCGGGCATCGCCGATGACGATCTGTTGCAGGCGCAGCAGTTCGTTTTGATCGAGCGGCTGTTTACCGGCTTCGCCGATGGCACGGCCCCAGCGCTGGATGCGATCCTGCGGCGGGCTTTCGCCTTCAATCGCGTAGCTGGATTTGGAGTCTTTGAGCAGCAGGAAGGCGGCGGTGCGCGCGCGCACATCGCGCGGCAGGTTTGCGACAATGGCTTTGGCGCGTCGCGGCAGCTCCTCGGCGATGAAGTGATCGAGCGCTCTGGTGCGGAACACCAGCGGGCAGAATTCCGGAGTGCCGGGTAGGTTGTTGTGCAACCGGTAGCGCGGTGCGGTCTCGCCTCCGGTGCCCCATTGCATTGCCGGGTTGAGCACCGGGACATATCGGCCGGTCTGCGCATTGGGCAGGCCGAGATTTGTGCCAGTCAGCCATTCATAGAGAAACCAGATACGCCTTGCGTAAGTGCCGGTCGGCTTGTCGCGCACGATCGCTTCGATCGGGGCCGGGCCGGTTTTGAGAAACAGGCGTTTGAGCACCGCAAGGTCGAGCCCCTCATTTTTGAGAGCGAAGGTCAGATGGCCTTCCAGGCTAGCGGCGGGCGCATGGCGCGGCGTCATGATCCGCCAACCGTCGCGCATGAGTATGTGGTGATGGGCGCTAATGGCAGAGAGGGTACAGGGCAGCGGCACATCGAGGCCGTAGGCGCCGATCAGGGCGCTGTAGCCGGCGGGCGTCGCGGTTTCAGGAAGGCGTCTTTTCTGAAAAACGGCCACCGGTCCTGAAAACAGGTTTTTTTGGGATAAATCCATGAATATAGGCCTTATTGCTATCTTATCGGCCATCTGCAGTCTTTATCATGAATATTGATTCTATTGCATGAAAAATAATGTAAGGCTGGGTTTGGGCACATTCTGCGGGGGTGGGATCGGACTCTCGCAAACCGCTCCCTGCTTCCTTCGGCAGAACCTCGGCCGAGCGGCTTCGATCGCTCATGCTTTTACGACTGTATGGGCCATTGACGAGCTTGGGCTCGTTTGGTGGGAGGACGTGCTCGATCGATTCCGGCGAAATCGGCCAGAGCAGATTCCCATTAATGTAAGTTATGTGAAAAAGTAGAGGCAGTGGTCGGTACTGAACTAGCGAAGGGCGGCTGCGGTTTTGCGAGCATCGAATGTACGAGTTGCAGCTTGACGCTCGTAAGCCTTCAGCTTTGAGAAGGCCATTTCGATGGGATTGAAGTCGGGACTATAGGGCGCAAGCTGAGGAAGCCTGGCTCCTTGAGCCTGGTGTGTATTTCAATAAAACGGGGCTGTTACAAAGGGTGCCCCATAGGTCCTAGCGGGCGACGAGTCCGCCGTCGATGATAAGTTCGGTACCAGTGACGTAGCGCGACTCGTCGCTTGCGAGATAGAGTATGCCTGCAGCTACGTCATAAGGAGTGCCGGCAGTACCCAATGGTACGACGAGGGCACCTAGGGCTTCAGGGTCTCGCCCAATGAACTTTGAATTCTCGCCATCCGGTCCGGTCCGGGGCATGCCCTCTAGCGTGTCGTAGATAGGGGTATGGATAACGCCCGGATGAACCGAATTGCAACGAATGTTGTCCTTTGCCGCTGCGCATTGCAGGGCCACGGACTTAGTTAGGGCTCGGACACCACCTTTGGCCGCAGAATAGGAAATGAGATTGGTTGTACCAACGATGGCTGCGGTAGAGGAAATGTTGATAATTGAGCCGCCACCGCCCCGCCGCATCAGGGGCAGGGCGTTTTTGATTCCCAAAAATACGCCGTCGAGATTGACTGCCTGCTGGCGCCGCCAGTCCGAAAGAGAGAGTTGGGTGATGTCTCCCGCTATCACCATCCCGGCGTTATTGACCAGAATGTCCAAGCGGCCAAATGCACCCGCTATTGCCGTAATGGCAGCGCTCCAGTTGTCCTCGTCGGTCACGTCCAGATGCTGAAAGAGCGCACGCCCGCCGGCGGCGCAGATCTGTGATGCGGCTAATGTTCCAGCATCGTCCTGGATATCAGCGAGAACAACCGCCGCCTCTTCCGCGGCAAAAAGTCTTGCGGTCTCGAGCCCTATACCACTCGCGGCGCCCGTAATCAGCGCCACCTTAGCTGCCAGTCGCGTCATGGCTAATTCCTATGGGGCTTGTCAGGTTAGGCGTTGAAGGTGAGCTTCAGCCCAGGGCGGGGCCACCGACACTTGTAAAGGCGTCCGAGGCTCGAACCGGTCACCCATACATCGCGCATATCGCCGCCACCAAAGCACAGATTGGTGACTGCGAGGTCAGGGATCGGAACATGCTCGGTTTCGCCGTTCGGATCGAAAACGGTAATACCGCCATTGAGCAGAGTACCGACGCAAATCTTGCCGCCCGCTTCTACCTTTAGACTGTCGAGTAGCTGATGGCCGGGAAGGGTGGCAATGACACGTCCGGGTGCCCATGGTGCAGGAGGAGGCTTTAGGACCCCTGGGCGCTCCAGTTCCATCGCCCATAACCGAGCGGTGATTGTATCTGCCCAATAAAGTGTTTTCTGGTCTGGAGATAGCCCGATGCCATTTGGTGAGGTCAGATCTGCGCGGGCGCAAGAGATGTGCGAGCCATCGATCCGGGCATAGTAAAGCGCACCGTGATCGCGGGACTCAGGGCGCGACTTACCGTGATCAGTAAACCAGAAGCCGCCCTGAGCATCAAACACGAGATCATTCGGACCACGTAATTTTTGTCCGGCACAGGCCGTATAAAGTGTCGAGAGCGTGCCGGTCTTCAGATCGAAGCGCTGAATCGATCCAGTCACATAGTCTGACGGTTGATGACCTGGAATGTGCATTCCAGCTACTTCGTGCCACTCGAAGCCACCATTATTGCAGATGTAAATTGCACCATCCGGTCCCATTGCCAGACCATTGGGGCCGCCCCCTGTCTTACATAGAACTTCCTTTCGTCCATCTGGATGAACGCGCGTCAGTGTTTGGCGACGTATCTCAACGACAACAACCGAGCCGTCCCCAAAGCACACCGGGCCTTCGGGGAATTCCAGGTTATCTGCAACAATTTCGAGCTCTTCCATTTGGTCTCCGTTTTGCCGATACACGCACATCCAGTGGAGCTTTATGCGACAGATGATGAATGCCAATGGCCGCCGTCTATGTAAAATTAGTTGACTATATTGTTGACCCCAATACTATTTAGTCAAGCAAATACCCCTGCTTTTTGTCAGCGCGTAGGTAAATTCCACGATGATAGATCTTCACTTCGTTGGTACACCGAACGGTCATAAAATCTCGATAGCGCTCGAGGAAATGGCGCTTCCTTATCGGACAGTTAGCTATAATATTCTCGATGGTGAACACCTAACTGCAGAATTCAGGCGCATCAGCCCGAATAACCGACTTCCGGCAATAGTAGATACGACGCCAGACGATGGCGGGGAGCCTTTTGCGGTCTTTGAAACCGGGGCGATCCTGCTTTATCTGGCGGAGAAGTCAGGAACATTATTGGGAAGGGATGCACGACGCCGATCCCTTACCGTGCAGTGGCTGACGTGGCAGGTGGCGGGATTGGGCCCCATGCATGGCCAGGCTCATCATTTTGTTCGCTACGCGCCGGAGCGGCTCCTATACCCGACCGAGCGCTACATGAATGAAGCGCGCCGGCTTCTCCATGTGCTGGATAGCCGGCTGGGTGAGGTAGAATATCTCGCGGAAGAATATTCGATTGCGGATATAGCCTGCTGGCCGTGGATCCGTGCGATCGGATTGATCGGGATCGACATTTCAGATTTTTTGAACATCA
>JAKAVI010000211.1 GCA_021817355.1 Pseudomonadota bacterium
GCATTCTGGTTGTTTAAAAGCGAGCCTTCCAGCTGGTCCTGGGAGCAACAGTTGCAAAGAGGTGCTGCCGGAGAGCCCTGGAGCGGCGTACGCAACTTCCAGGCGGCCAATAACATGAAGGCGATGCAACGCCGTGATCGCGGCTTCTTTTATCACTCGGTGCTCGAAAAGCGGATCATGGGGATTGTGGAGGTGATTGGGACATACCGCCCCGACCCTAGCGATGGCTCCGGCAGATTTGGCCTCGTTGATGTCAAGGCAGTCTGCTCCCTGCCAGCGCCAGTGACGCTGGCAGAGATCAAGGCCAATCCCCGCCTTGCCGGCATGGCCTTGCTGCGGCAATCACGCCTGTCGGTGCAGCCGGTGACCGACAAGGAATGGACCGAAATCTGCCGCATGGGCGGACTGTGAAGCTAGCCTGCTCCCGGCCCTGAACTCAGTGCCGCTCGTAGATCACCCCGCCATGTTTGCCACCCTGGGTCACCGCATAGAGTGACAGGCACTTGGCGTTCTTGAGGTCCGGACAGACAAAATCGCCGATCACGCCATAGAGCGCAGCGGCGGTGCGGGCGATGCACAGATAGCGCCCGGGCTTGGAGGTGCGGCGGGGATTTTTTTCAACCAAGGTCGCATAGGATGGCAAGACGCCCAGGTTCTTGGCCTGCTTGACGGCATCAGGACAAAAGTCATGCGCGGCGGTCCGCATCTGCTTTTCCGCCTTCTGTTCGGCTGCGATCTTGCGCGCCACCTGGCTACGTAGGAGCAAAATCTCGCGCCGTGCCGCCACGCCCAAATAGGTCGCGACGCCCAGCGCCAGGGTAAAACCGATGAGCAGCACCAAACGCGTCACCAGCCATTCCCGCTTCAGTGCGGGCAAAACATCATGGGGTTCACTCATCGGCAGACCTTTAACACCACCCAGCAAATCGCTTGCGGCGAGGGAACATAGCAGGCGCGCGGGCAGGCGCGAATTGGCTAGGTGAGAGCTACACACAAAAAGACGGCCGCGACCCTTGATGGGCGCGGCCGTTCAGGGGGGGAGCTCACGGGGATAACGTCAGGACGCCTTGGAGGTACCCGCGTTGCGGGTCAGCGTAATCTTGCGCCCACCATCGACCTGGGAGCCGCGATAGCCGTGCGCAGATTTCTCAAGCACGCCAACAATCGAGCCGGCATTTCCCGAAAGTTCTAGGGTTTGCCCAATTCGGTGCCAATGGGCAATGGCAAGCAGCCCCCCTGGACAGTTGGCAGCGGAGGTGATGTGACCACGCCCGCCATCTGCATCGGAGCTCAACGTCACGATGCAGGCCTTGCTGCCACTTACGTGGTAGGTCCAAGCCCCGGCGAGGGTCTGTCCGGCCGAAGCCGCAACCGCTCCAAGTCCCATACTGAGGACAATACCGGCAACCGCCAGGCGTAATTTTCTAGTCATGTAAATATCTTCTTTACTATTCACTGTTCACATATATACGAGTCCAACCGGCGCCTGAGAATTGCAATTTTGGCATGGCCCGAATGAGCCCAGAGCAGATCAGGCAAGGGGCACCGGCCTGGCGCCCAAATCCTGGCCCCGGCTCCTCTTCCCCGCCAAGGACTTAAGCCAAACCCTGCGCAAAGCAGACGGCCCTCAGCCGTGCGGGGGCGCGTGCATGTAGCTGGCCACGAGGGACCCTGCCACCAGCCGCCAGCCATCCACCAGCACGAAAAAAATGAGCTTGAAGGGTAGGGAAATGATCACTGGCGGGAGCATCATCATGCCCATGCTCATCAATATCGACGCAACCGCCATATCGATGATGAGAAACGGCACAAAGAGCAGAAAGCCGATCTCGAAGGCACGCTTCAGTTCTGACAACATGAACGCCGGGGCCAGTTCGGCAAATCCCACGTCGCTCGCGGTCTGGGGTCGCTTGGCGGTGCTCATGTCAATGAACATTTGCAGGTCGGACTTCCGCACATGGGCGAGCATGAACTGCTTGACCGGACCACCGGCTCGATCAAGCGCCTGCTCCGTGGTGATCTTGCCTGCAACGAGCGGCGCCACGCCCGCATTGTAGGCCGCCGTCAATGTCGGGTTCATCACAAAGAAGGTCAGAAAGAGTGAGAGGCTGATAATCACAGAATTCGGCGGTGTCGTTTGCAGGCCAAGGGCCTGTCTCAGCAGCGAAAGCACCACCACAATGCGAACAAAACTCGTCATCATGATGAGTATGGCGGGTGCGATCGACAGGATGGTTATCAGGGCGATGATCTGCATCAGCCGGTCGGTAAACAGACCGTTGCCAGAGAGCGAGATGTTCAGTCCACTAGCCGCGGCCGACGCATTGCTTGCGGTTGCTGCAAATACAGGATGAGAAAGGCTCACCAGAACTGCGAGCATGACGATGCTGAACGTCGTCAGGCGTTTCATGATTTAGGCCCAAGGGAAGAAAGGGTCCGAGTGCTGCTCTCAATCGCCGTCGTTCCGCTTGGCCCGATCACGATGAGGTGCTCCGTGTCGTCCCGACGCAGCAATATGGCCCGGTGCCGCCCATCGATCATCAGCGTCTCCGCGACCGCAAGGCGTCGGCTTCCCTGCGGTGCCACCACCCCTGGAAGGCCATATTTGCGCGCTACCACAAACGCCGTGCCAAGTAAGCCCAGCACCACTGCGAGCGCTCCCACATAGCGCATGAAGTCGACCACATCCATCACAGATCCGCCCTTCGACGACGCCGAGACTTGCGCTGTTAAGCTTAATCGAACGTTAAAGAGCGGAATTTCCTGCCCGGCAAAAAGGTTCACTGCCGTTAAGCGGCAATTAAGGCACCAGGGGCATGCTTCGATCCATTAGGGCTAATAATCCGTGAAGGGAGGGTTCCCTGTGAACTTCACCAGCACCCCGCTACTCAGTCTGCTCGACGCGCGCATGACTTGGCTGAACGCCCGCCAGGCGGTGTTGAGCGAAAACGTCGCCAATGCCGACACCCCCGGCTACATGGCCAAAGACCTCAAACCGCAGAACTTCTCGTCCTATCTGAGCAACGGCGTGGCAAGCCTGCCAACCCCCGCGCTCGAACGCGCAAATCCACGCCAGCTTCCGGGCGTCATCGAGTCAGGACAGCAATTTCCCGAG
>JAKAVI010000379.1 GCA_021817355.1 Pseudomonadota bacterium
CCCTTTTATGTGGTGCTCGTGCTTTTGGGGGCTGGTCGCGGCTTTGCCGGTCCGGCCGGCTCCTCGCTGCTGCCCTTTCTGGTGCCATTCGAACGCCTGCCCAAAGCTATTGGCTGGAGCTCGTCGGTCTTCCAGACCGCCGTGATTGCCGGGCCCGCTCTTGGCGGCTTTCTCTATGTGCTGGGCCCCGTTGCAGCCTATAGCACATGCGTGCTCTGTTTCGGCGTTGCGGCATTGGGGGTTACCAGCCTTGGCGGCCGACGCCGCTCTGCCGCGCACAATCGTCAGACCAGCGCCTATGAACGGGTTGGTGAGGGCGTGCGCTTCGTACGCGCGCGACCGGTGGTTCTGGGCGCGATATCTCTTGATCTCTTTGCCGTGTTGTTAGGCGGCGCTGTGGCGCTCCTGCCTGCCTACGCGCGCGATATCCTGCATGTCGGGCCGCTCGGTCTTGGCATGCTGCGCAGCGCCCCGGCGTTGGGTGCAGCCTTAATGGCCATTGGCTTTGGCCGCTGGCCGTTGCAGCGCCACGCGGGCAGCGCGATGTTTGTAGCCGTAGCGGTGTTCGGCCTTGCAACCATCCTCTTTGGACTGTCTACCAGCTTCTACCTGTCGCTTGCGGCGCTCTTCGTGCTCGGCGGCGCCGATATGGTGAGCGTCTTTATCCGCACCTCCCTGATCCAGATGGCAACTCCGGATGCCATGCGTGGTCGGGTCAGTGCCGTCAACATGCTGTTTATCGGCGCCTCAAATGAACTTGGTGAATTCGAGTCCGGCCTCACCGCCAGCTGGTGGGGTACGGTGCCAGCTGTTGTTGTGGGGGGCATCGGCACGCTTCTGGTGGCCGTCCTGTGGATGTGGGGCTTTCCCAAATTGCGTCAGGTTGACCGGCTGAGTGAGGTTGTCCCGCAGGACTAGTCGACGGGGCCGAGGAATGGGCGAGGGCGGCGCAGTGGCCGCGGGATGTTCCGGTTGGTGCGCCGGCCGCAGCGGTGCCCGTGTGGTTGCCTGCGCCCGTGGACTGGCTCACAGTGACGGGGCAAGGAACAAAGGATGGCGCAGGTGGAGGTTATTGGGGCAGGGTTCGGACGGACCGGCACACTGTCGTTGCGGTCAGCTCTCGAGCGATTGGGCTACGCGCCCTGCTATCACATGCTCGAAGTATTTCAGCGGCCCCAACATGCAGAGATCTGGCGGCAGGCGCTGCTCGGGGAACTTCCGGAATGGCATGGGTTTCTCGCCGACTATCGCGCCGGAGTCGACTGGCCGGTCTGTCATTTCTGGCGCGAACTGGCAGAGCAATTTCCCAATGCCAAGTTCATTTTGACCCGACGGGACAGCGAGGCCTGGTACGCGAGCATTTCCCAGACCATATTTGAAGGCATCCTTCATTCCGCTCCGGCCGAGGGTGTGCGCGGCGCCCAGCAGGCTATGGCGCGCGTGCTGCTTGAAAAGGTGTTCGGCACGCGTTTCGATAAGGATCACGTCATCGCGGTCTATGAAGCGCACAACCGCGCGGTGGCGGCAGCCCTGGGGCCGGACCGCCTCCTTTCTTATGACGTCGGCGAAGGATGGGAACCGCTGTGCCGCTTCCTCCACTGTGCCGTGCCAGAGGAAGCGTTTCCACGGACCAATAGCACCGCTGAATTCCGGGCGCGTATTGGCCTTTGAGCCGGCCTTGCGCCCAACTTCGGAATTGCGATAAGCCTGCAGCAGACGCGTCGGAACATGCTCATGCAGAAAGTCTACAAAGACGCAAAGTCGGCGCTCGAGGGCCTCTTGTTCGATGGCATGACCATCATGTCAGGGGGCTTCGGACTTTGCGGGATTCCGGAAAAACTGATCGCAGCGCTGCGCGACAGCCAGGTTAAGGACCTGACCGTCATTTCCAACAATGCCGGGGTGGATGATTTTGGCCTTGGTCTTTTGCTGGCCACCCGACAGATCCGTAAAATGATCAGCTCCTACGTGGGTGAGAACGCCACCTTCGAGCGCCAGTATCTGTCAGGCGAGCTTGAACTCGAATTCAACCCGCAAGGAACCTTGGCGGAACGTATTCGTGCAGGCGGCGCCGGCATCCCGGGTTTTTATACCAAGACCGGCGTTGGTACGGTGATCGCGGAAGGAAAGGAGCTCAAGGTCTTTGATGGCGAAACCTATGTTCTTGAGCGTGGGCTGAGAGCTGATCTTGCCATCGTCAAGGCCTGGAAGGGTGACGAGGAGGGAAATCTCGTCTATCGCAAGACCGCGCGCAACTTCAATCCGATGATGGCCACCGCTGGCAAGGTAACCGTCGCGGAGGTCGAACAGCTGGTGCCGGTTGGCAGTCTCGATCCTGATCATATTCATACGCCGGGGATTTTTGTACAGCGCATCTTTGCCGGGCGCGCGTACGAGAAGCGAATCGAAAAGCGCACGACCCGTACTTGAGGGCCCTTAGGGGTCGTTCTGGAGATCATTTATGGCCTGGACCAGAGACGATATGGCCAAACGCGCCGCACAGGAATTGCGCGACGGCTTCTATGTCAATCTCGGCATCGGGATACCGACGCTGGTAGCCAACTACATTCCCCCGGGCATGCATGTGACGCTGCAGAGCGAAAACGGCATGCTGGGCATGGGGCCATTTCCGCGCGAGGATGAGGTTGACGCCGACCTTATCAATGCGGGCAAGCAGACGGTAACGGCGCTGCCGCAAACCTCCTTCTTTTCGTCAGCAGAAAGCTTCGCCATGATTCGTGGCGGACACATAGACCTGTCCATCCTTGGCGCCATGGAAGTCAGCGAAACCGGCGACCTTGCCAACTGGATGGTTCCTGGAAAGCTCGTAAAGGGCATGGGCGGGGCAATGGATCTGGTGGCTGGCGTCAAGCGCTGTGTGGTGACCATGGACCATACCGACAAAGCCGGAAACACAAAGGTGTTGCGGCGCTGCACGCTGCCGCTGACTGGTGTTCATTGCGTTGAGCGCATTATCACCAACCTGGCGGTCCTGGACGTCGTGGCTGGCGGGCTGAAGCTCGTCGAGCTGGCACCCGGGGTCGCGATCGACGAGCTCCGCAGCAAAACAGAAGCAACCTTGGTCGACTGATTCCGCATGCGTCAATCGTTGC
>JAKAVI010000329.1 GCA_021817355.1 Pseudomonadota bacterium
GTTCAGGTGGTGATCGCCATGGAACCTGGAAATTTTTGTCAACAGCGACGCAAGCGAAAGGATCGATTTTATTCCTACTGCCTAACCCTCCAGGACATACTCCCGCTCAATCGTGTAAAGGCTGCCATCCGCCGTTAGCGTGCTGCGAAACATCATGAAGCGATCGACGGCAAAGGATTGACCGCGAAAGAGCGCATGGGATTGGAGAAATTGTACCAACCGGTCGCGATGAGGATATTTGAGGCGTGCCACAGTGATGTGGGGACTGAACTTGCGTCCCTCTGCCGGCAAGCCAAGACGGGTCACGGCGGTATCGATTTTCCTCTGAAGATGTAAAAGCGCTGCACTGCTGCGCATTCCAACCCAAAGCTGACGCGGCTCCCTCAGCGTAAAGACACCAACTCCGAAGGGCTCGAGTTCAAATGCCGGCTCACGCAATGCGCGCAGCGCATCGTCGATATCGGCGAGTGCCCTTCCATCCACCTCGCCAATGAACCGCAACGTCAGGTGCAACTGTTCGCGCGACTGCCAACGCGCACCAGGAATGCCACCTTCCAGCAGTAACAACAATCGGGCCAGGGAGTCAGGAATGGCAATACCGATGAACAGACGTATCATGCTGCCTCCGCTCTGCGGCGCGATAATCTGCCCAGCGGTAGACGTTCGCGAAACAGAGCCACACTGGTGAAATACCCTGCCCCACCCAGAAGCATGGCCAGGGCCAATGCGCCAAGATCGCGATAGGGTCCCGGCGGCAACAGTAGCATCCCTGCCTGCCTGCCAAACCAGGCACCGAGTGCCGTGGCAGCCGCCGCAATCAGGATAGGCGGTAGCGCGCGACGAAATTGGGGGGCAATGTGCAGAAGGTCGCGTCTGCGTCCGAGCCATAAGAGCGCGCCGACATTGACCCAGGCACCAAAGGACGTCCCCAGCGCGATACCACCAATGCCGGAGCCCGCTCCCCAGACCAGCACCACCTTGAGCGCGATATTGGCAGCGACCGATACGGCTGTGATCCGGGCCGGAGTGAGGGTGTCGTGCCGCGCATAGAACGTCGACGCCAAAATCCGGACGAGGGCAAATGCCGGCAGTCCAATCCCATAGGCCCCAAGCGCTACCGCCGAAATCCCGGCGGCACGGGCATTAAAATGGCCATGGGCGAAGATGGCCTGCATGATGGTGTCGGGAATGACAACGAAGGCCATGGCGAAGGGAAGTACGGACAGAAGAGACAGAGTGGCGGCCTTGTTCTGCGCTGCATCCGAGCCTTTGACATCGCCAGTGGCGAGTTTGGCACTCATCTCGGGCAGCAGCACCGTACCAAGGGCGATACCAAGAACCCCGAGGGGTAACTGGTCGATACGATTGGCGTAGTAGAGAGCCGTCAGACTGCCACTGGCCAATAGGCTGGCCAGCAACATGTCGATGAAGGGCGCAATCAGAACGCTGGTCGCACCGAATGTTACCGCGGCGAATGCCTTGAAAAATTCAGCAATTTCCGGGGTCCAGCGCGGCAGGATCAGACGCAGCGCAAGACCTGCACGCCGGGCAGCGATGAGGATGAAGACGAGTTGGGCAACGCCGCCTGCCAGTACGCCCCAGGCTGCCGCTTCGGCGGCATTGGGAAACCAGGCGCTGGCGAACAGAGCCGCTATCATGGTCACATTAAGCAGGATCGACCAGGCTGCGGCGGCAGCAAATTTTTCCAGCGCGTTGAGCATTGCGGACAGCTGAACTACGACCACGGTCAAAATGAGATAGGGAAAGGTGATGCGCGACAGATGGGCGGTGAGCGCAATCTGACCTGGATTTCCGTCAAATCCCGGCGCCACGATGCGCACGACGAGGGGCATCGCCCACAGCGCCGCGATCAGAATGACAATCTGGACCGCCATCTGCCAAGAAAACACTGCATCCGCAAATCCTGCTGCGGCGTCCGTTTCACCGCGGGCATGCAGGGCGGCATACCGCGGCAGAAAGGCCGGGTTGATCGTTCCCTCGCCAAACAGACTGCGAAAATAGCTCGGAAACAGAAAGGCGACGAAGAACGCATCCGATAGGGGTCCCGCCCCGAGGATTGCCGCCTGCAATATGTCGCGGATGAAGCCCGTGATGCGCGAAAGCAGCGTAAAGCCACTGACCGAAAGGAAGCGCCGGAACATCAGCTATGCCCCTTCGCGGCCCGGATCTCAGCCACCAGCTTCTCGACATAGGGCAAAATGTTAGTGACGATAATTCTCTCACCCTGAACATTAGGATGGATGCCATCGGCCTGGTTCAGTTTGGGGTGCAGGGCGACGCCCTGCAAGAAAAAGGGATAGAGCAGAACATGCTCCTTCAGGGCCAGTTGCGGATAGATGGCATCGAACTTTTTCGCGTAGCTGCGACCGAGGTTGCGTGGCGCCTTCATGCCAGCGAGCAGTACCTTGACACGATCAGCCTTCAGCTGCCGGATAATGGCTTTAAGGTTACGCGCGGTATCGGATGGAGGCAGACCCCGCAACGCGTCATTGGCACCAAACTCGACGATGGCGGCATCGGGATGGTCGGCCAGCGACCAGCCAAGGCTGGCCAAACCCCCAGCGGAGGTGTTGCCGGAGACCCCGGCATTGATGACCACAGCATCAATGCCGTTCTTCTTCAGCGCGCTCTGCAGCACGCTCGTGAACTCGGTGCCAGGCGGCAAACCATAGCCTTGCGTCAGGCTTGTGCCCAGAGCCAGAATGCGCACCGGTGCCGCGATGGCCGCTGGACCTGCCAGCAGCAGCACGGTCACAAGTGCTATAACGCGCCAGAACGGCGGCCCAATCCTTTCAGCGTCCAAACGGGTCGTGCGCACGGTGCTGTCCTTCAGCCTCTCGCAAGGGAAATATCCGATGCATGCTCCTGCGTCGCAAAGTCCGGCGGTTGATCTTGCAGGGGTGTCGTTGACGCTACCAAGCGCCGCCGGGCCTGTCGCCATCCTCAAGGGCATATCGCTTCGCATTCCTGCTGGCCAGACCGTAGCTTTGCTGGGTCCATCGGGATCGGGCAAATCCTCGCTTTTGATGGTCGCCTCCGGGCTGGAAGCACCGACGGCGGGCAAGGTCGTCCTTGCGGGCACCGAGCTTG
>JAKAVI010000222.1 GCA_021817355.1 Pseudomonadota bacterium
GATCTGTGCTCGATCTTGCGCGTTCCGAAATCAAATCGGTCACTGTCCTACCGGATCATGGCCCCTCTTACACGGTGGCGCGGGCCAAACCCTCGGACCCGAATTTCACCCTGAGCAGCCTGCCGAAGGGTCGCAGCCTCGCCTATCCCACCGCGCCCGATGGCCCGGCCTATGGCCTGGTGGATTTTTCCTTCGACAAGGCGGTGCCGATCGGGACGGTGGACTTCACCCATGCCACGCAAACCCAAACCACCACCTTTGATGGCCTCACGGTCGAGGCGCGCATCGCTGCGCAAGACGGCAACAGCTGGGTGGCGCTGGTTGCCCACGCCAAGTCCACTAACAAGGTCGCCACCTTAAAGGCCCGTAAAATCAACAGGATTGCGGGGGCCTGGGCCTTTGAAATCCCCGCCTACAAGGCGGCCCAGCTGTCCACCCCCTTGGACAATCTGCTCAAGGCGCGCGCAGCGCCGGCCACACAGGGAAGGTGACAAACCCGCGGGCGCACGCTAGTCGGGCTGGGATGCACCCTGGGGCCCCAAGATGAGCAGCGACGAGGCACCTTTACGCAATCTTTGGTACATGGCGGGTTTCGGGCAGAAGCTGAGCCGTGGTGGTCTCTGGCACAAGCTGTTCCTGGGCGAGCCGGTCTTGATCGGCCGCACCCTCGCCGGCACAATCTTCGCGATGCGCGATATTTGCCCCCATCGCGGGGTGCCGCTATCGGCCGGACGGGTCACGGCCACCGGCGTCCAATGCCCCTATCATGGCTGGCAATTTGGCAGCGATGGAGTGTGTACCCACATTCCCTCGCTGACCAATGCGCAGGACTTCGACCCCAGCCGGATCAAGGTCCGTACCTATCCGGTCCGTGAGCAGGACGGGCTGATCTGGATTTACATGGCCGCCGAGGGCCAGGAGGCCATGGCGCCGGTCCAGCTGCCGCCCAAAGTGCCGCTCGCCAACGCCCGACCGCGCTGGTTTGAGAGCCAGACCTTCCAGTGCCCCATCGACCATGCGGTCATTGGCCTGATGGATCCGGCCCACGCCCCCTTCGTTCATGGCCGCTGGTGGTGGCGGGTCAATCCGAGGCTGAAAGAAAAAGCCTATGGGCCGCTGCCCAATGGCTTTGTCATGAAGCGCCATGCCCCCAGCAAGCCGGCCTATCGCCTTCTGGGCGCGGAGGTATCAACCGAGATCACCTTCGAATTGCCGTCGACCCGCTTTGAGATCGTAAAGGGCCGCCTCCTCGGCCGGCCACTCGACGTGGTCGGGCTTACCGTATGCACGCCCCTTGATGATCAAAGCACACAGGTCACGCAGATCCAGTACTGGCCTTTTTGGCTTGGGTTCATCAAGCCGTTCTTCATGGCCATCGGCCGGACTTTTCTCGGTGATGATCGCAAGATGGTGGAACTGCAGAAGGAAGGGTTGAAATTTAATCCCCGGCTGATGCTGATCCAGGACGCCGACCAACCGGCCATTTGGTATCACCGCATCAAAAAATCCTGGAACGAACACATCGCCACGGGTGAACCGTTCGTCAATCCGGTGACTGAGCGCACCTTGCGCTGGCGCAGCTAAGGATTGCCCGGCAAAGGTGCGGATCGCTGCCCCCAAGCCCGGCATGGCTGGAGGTTTTGCGGGCCCAGCCCCGATCTTCTGGCCATCAGGATTGTCTTAAGCGCCGCCCTTCGTGGACAAGCTGGGACGAAGTTGTGCAGCAGCACCGATTCTCCGCCACCAAGGGTTGCTCTGTCCGCCTATCCGAGCTAGACGGTCCACCTAACCTATAATTCGACCCCGCCCAAAGCGCAGCGTCGCGCGCGCAAGTGGGCGCACGCGCGAGAATGCTATGCCCAAACGCCACGATATACACACCGTGCTCATTATCGGAGCCGGGCCCATCGTTATTGGTCAGGCATGTGAGTTCGATTACTCCGGCGCTCAGGCCTGCAAAGCGCTGCGCTCTGAAGGCTACCGCGTGGTCCTGGTCAATTCCAATCCGGCCACGATCATGACCGATCCGCAGCTGGCCGATGCCACCTACATCGAGCCAATCACGCCGGAATTTGTCGAAAAGATCATCGCCAAAGAACGCGAGCATGTACCGCCCGGGCGGGTCTTCGCGCTGTTACCGACCATGGGGGGCCAGACCGCGCTCAACACCGCGCTGTCCTTGCGCAAGCGCGGTGTTCTCGAAAAATACAATGTTGAGCTCATCGGGGCCTCGGCCGAAGCCATCGACAAGGCCGAGGATCGCGAACTCTTCCGCCAGGCGATGATCCGCATCGGTCTGGAGGTACCACGTGGGCGCACGCTCAAAGGATATCTGCGGCACAAGAAAGACCGCGACGGTAATTTTCTCTACGATTCCGAAAACAATCCGGTCATGGAGCTGTCGCCCGAAGCCTTTGCCCATGCGCTGCAGGCCCTCGATGATGTGGGGCTGCCCGCCGTGGTTCGTCCCTCCTTTACCCTTGGCGGCACCGGCGGCGGAATAGCCTTCAATCGCGAAGAATTCTTCGAAATCGTGGAGCGCGGCCTCGACGCCTCGCCGACCAATGAAGTGCTGATCGAAGAATCGGTTCTGGGCTGGAAAGAGTACGAGATGGAGGTCATTCGCGACCGGGCCGACAACGCCATCATCGTCTGCTCGATCGAAAATGTTGACCCCATGGGCGTGCATACCGGCGATTCCATGACTGTCGCTCCGGCCCTGACCCTGACCGATAAGGAATATCAGCGCATGCGCTCAGCATCGCTGGCGGTCCTGCGTGAAATCGGCGTGGAGACCGGCGGATCCAACGTGCAGTTTGCCGTCAACCCGGCCGACGGACGCATGGTGGTGATCGAGATGAACCCGCGCGTGTCGCGGTCATCGGCGCTGGCCTCCAAGGCCACCGGCTTTCCGATCGCCAAGGTCGCCGCAAGGCTTGCGGTTGGCTACACGCTCGACGAGCTGGACAACGATATTACGAAGGCAACTCCGGCGAGCTTTGAGCCCAGCATCGATTATGTCGTCACCAAAATTCCGCGCTTCACCTTTGAAAAATTTCCCGGTGCCGAGCCGCTTCTGACCACCTCGATGAAGTCGGTGGGAGAAGCGA